>CAZQQC010000029.1:0-25718 GCA_964595365.1 uncultured Melioribacter sp. | reverse complement strand
AGCGGCTACCCGGATTGTCGTCCAAAGTTTTTTGAAGCCTTTGAAAAAATGGCTGATCTCGGCACTAAACCGGAAACTGAAATAAAAATTGAAACGCCGATCATTCATTTTTCCAAAGCCAAGATCGTAAAAAAAGGAATTGAGCTGAAAGCACCGCTCAACTTAACATGGTCGTGCTATCAAAACGAAGATGAAGCGTGCGGCGTGTGTGATAGTTGTGCGTTCCGTCTGCGCGGTTTTAGGCAAGCAGGTATTGAGGACCCGATCCCGTATAAAACTAAACCGAAATACTTATGAACCTGTCCGCCGAAATTTTAGTGAAGGCGGGTGTAGAACGTAGAGTGTAGAATGAAGAGCGAAATGAGAATGTAGAGTGTAGAATAAAATTTTTTATTGGTTGGAGTAATTATGAATCAATATATAACAGAAAAACTAAACGTGGATGAGTTGGTATATGGAATTAATGTTTGGGATGTGCAAACGTTAGCTAAAGAAAGAATTGGGAGAGAATTAAATTTTGATGAAATGAATTCTGTTAAAAAAGGCATCGAATGGGGATTTTTTGATTGGTTCGATGTTGTGAATGTGGCTATTGATGAAACAATTCGCACGAAGAAATAAATCAATATCTGAAAGATTTTTAATGTTAAAAAAAACAAAAATATATCTTGGTAATTCAAGAGAAGTACTAAAAACATTTGAAACTAATTCAATAGACTTGATATTCACTTCCCCTCCTTATGCTGATAGTAGAAAGAGTTCTTATGGCGGAATTCACCCGGAGAAATACGTTGAGTGGTTTTTACCTTTTTCAAATGAATTGTTAAGAGTATTAAAACCAACCGGTACATTTGTTTTGAACATAAAAGAAAAAGTTGTTAATGGGGAGAGGCATACTTATGTAATTGATTTAATCCATGAAATGCGAAGGCAAGGCTGGCTATGGACGGAAGAATTTATATGGCATAAGAAAAATTCTTATCCTGGAAAATGGCCAAACAGATTTCGCGATTCATGGGAAAGATTGTTACAATTTAACAAAGCAAAGCATTTCAATATGTACCAAGAAGAAGTTATGATACCAATTGGTGATTGGGCTAAATCGCGTCTAAAAAATTTGAGCTCTACCGACAAGATAAGAGACAATGCAAAAAATGGAAGTGGTTTTGGCAAGAACGTATCAAATTGGTTAGGACGCAACTTAGTTTATCCTTCAAATGTTTTACATCTTGCCACTGAATGTAACAACAAAGAACATAGCGCAACTTTTCCTGAAGAACTTCCTGAATGGTTTATTAAGCTATTTACAAAAGAAGGTGATGTAGTCCTGGATCCTTTCATGGGTTCAGGAACAACCGTAATTGTTGCAAACAAGATGGGAAGAATTGGACTCGGAATAGAAATTGTGAAAGAATTCTATAGATTGGCTGATAATCAATTAAGTCAAAATATATTTGCAGCTGAACCCAAGGTGAAATATGGCAAAACTAAAACTGGAAGACGTAAAAAAATACGTTGAAGAAAATATTGGTTCATTTCACGAAGCAAGACTAAAGGGATTAAGTAAGTTAAATTTCCCCAAGTTACTTCTTCAAAAAAATCCATACTTATTTAAAGCAAAGAATATACTCACTTCACAGAAGTTCGTAGAGAATTTAGTTAGTGCATACATTTCATCGCAAGAGGAAACCATGTTTGGTGGTTTTCTTGAAAGGCTTGCAATTTTTGTCTGTGGAAAGGTTTATTCCGGTAAAAAATCTTCTGCTGAAGGACTTGATCTCGAATTCATAAAAAACAAGGTGATTTATGTAGTCGCGGTAAAATCTGGAACAAATTGGGGAAACTCTTCTCAGGTTGCTAAAATGAAAGAGAGCTTTAGAAAAGCGAGACAGCGATTAAGAACGAATGCGAAGAGAATGTCTGTAGAAGCTATTAATGGTTGTTGCTACGGAAGAGTCGCGAAAATTGATAAAGGAGAATACCAAAAAATTGCTGGACAACAATTCTGGGAATTAATTTCTAACAATTCTGATCTATATAAAGAAATTATAGAGCCTCTTGCTTATCAAGCTAAGGAAAGAAGTCAAGAGTATGAACTTGAATATGCCAAACAAATAAATATCTTTACTCAACAATTCTCGAATGAGTTTTGTGACAATGGCAATATTGATTGGAAAAAAATTGTTCAGTTTAATTCAGGCAAGAAAACGATGAAGGTTAATTTATGACCGACAAAACAAAACTTCTCGTAACCTTTCCAAACCCTAATGAGAGAAGAAATTTTACAATTATTTGAATTTCTGATTAAATTAAATATCAAAATTGAATACGAAATAAACGTTTGTAAAGTATGATCAACAAGTGGACGGAAGAAGAGTTAAATATTCTTAAAGAACACTATACCTCGAAGGGTTCACGATATGTTGCCGAAACTGTAAACCGCAGTCGTAATAGTGTAATGGCTAAAGCGGCAAAGCTTGGTCTTCATATTCCTCCTGTATGGAACGACGATGAAATATCATTCCTAAAAAAACATTATAAAAAGAAAGGATCTCAATACGTCGCAAAAAAATTGGGTAAGAACCCTAATGTCGTTACTGCAAAAGCAGCTGTTCTTGGAATTCGTTATGACGGCATGCGTCCGTGGGAAGTATGGGAAGATAATTATTTACGAAGGCATTATAACGATAGAAAAAAAGTTTCAATTGCCCGCACGCTTAAAAGAACTATACCATCTATTCTTGGAAGAGCCAAACTGCTAAATCTGAGAGGACCCAGGGCTAAAATATGGTCGGAAGAAGAAAAAACTATTCTTAGGGAATTGTACCCCGAAAGGAAAAATTCAATTGATAAAATATGTAATATATTGCATAGGAGCCGATATGCCGTCCTTATGCAGGCTCAGTGTCTAGGTATAAATAGACCGGTGCATGATCACGAGTGGACTAAAAAAGAAAATAACCATCTCGCCAAGTATTTCAATAAAAAAAAATATGGAGAGATAGCAAAAGATCTTGGTGTAACGCGAAATGCCGTAACACATCAAGCAAGCAGATTAGGATTAAGAACACGCGAGAAAGGACGTATATGGACCGATGAGGAAAGAGAATTTATCAGACAGAATTATAAAAAAATTCCGACTAGAGAAATTGCACAACGGCTTAATAGAAGTGTCAATGCAATTATCAACAGTGCCGGCCCGCTTGGAATTAGCGCCGGTCGCCCACGACCGTGGAGTATTAGTGATAAGGAATATCTGGAAAAAAATTACGGTCGTATTTCCCTAGAAGAAATATCTGCGGCTTTAGAAAGAGGCACAAAAGCAGTAGCTGCAATGGCCGCAAAATTAAAACTGACTAAGGGAAGAAACACTTCTCTTAGGAAAGAAAAGGTTGCACTTACTTGAATGGATTTACATAAATTTTATATTCGGTTGAAGATTTTTGTAAAACGAAAAAGTTCTTTTGTTAGAAATTGGTAACTAAGAATAATGATTTATGCAAGACAGAACTAAACTTCTCGCAATATTTCCAAATCCAAATCCGGAGAGAGATTACACAATTATTCACACGGCGCCGGAGTTCACTTCACTTTGTCCGGTTACCGGACAGCCGGACTTTGCAACAATTATTCTCGAATATGTTCCGGATAAGATTTGTGTTGAGTTAAAATCATATAAGTTTTACCTGCAATCGTTCCGCAACGACGGAATTTATTTTGAGGCGGTTACCAACCGAATACTTAATGACCTATCAAAAGTTTGCAAACCGCGTTACATGAAAATTACTGCAAGGTTTAATACACGCGGCGGCATATCATCCGAAATTATCGCAGAGCAAAAAAGGAAAAAACTCAAAAAGAAATTTATATAACCTGAATTAGCTTTTAGCAGTAAGCTAGTAAGTTAAAAACATTAGTCAATCTGCCACAAGCAGGTTAAAACCGATAACTAATCACAGGTCTCAAGAAGGAAAAATTATGGCAAAAAAAATAATAAAAAGAAGCTGGGCTGAACCGTTCAAAATAAAAATGGTTGAGCCAATTAAAATGACAACAAGACCATACAGAGAAAAATGTGCGAAGGAAGCCGGATACAATACTTTCTTGCTTAAATCCGATGACGTTTACATCGATCTATTAACCGATAGCGGTACCAATGCGATGAGCGATTACCAGTGGGCGGGAATGATGCTCGGCGATGAAGCTTATGCCGGCAGCAAAAATTTTTATTACCTCTGGGATAATGTTAAGAAGTATTATGGAATGCCGTTCTTTGTTCCTACCCATCAAGGCCGTGCTGCCGAACATATAATTTCAAAAATCATGATCAAACCGGGAGAATTTATTCCCGGCAACATGTATTTTACTACAACACGTGAACATCAGGAATTAGCCGGCGGAAAATTTGTTGATGTAATTATTGATGAAGCTCACAATGCTCAAAATAAACATCCATTTAAAGGAAATATAGATCCACAAAAATTGAAAGACTTGATTAAAAAAGTTGGTGCCCAAAAAATTCCCTACGTCAGCATGGCCGGTCCGGTTAACATGGCAGGCGGTCAGCCGTTCTCGATGGCAAACTTAAAAGAAATTTACAAACTCACTCAAAAACATGGCATTAAACTTTGGTTCGATGCAACACGTGCAACGGAGAATGCTTACTTTGTCAAAGTACGCGAGAAAGGTTACGGAGACAAATCTATTGCACAAATTCTAAAAGAGATGTGTTCGTACTTCGACGGATTATGGGTGAGCGCGAAAAAAGATTTGATGGTTAACATCGGCGGGTTTCTTGCAACGCGCAACAAACATGTTTACGAAGAAGCCAGCAACATGGTTGTTATTTACGAAGGTCTTCATACTTACGGCGGACTAGCCGGACGCGATATGGAAGCGATGGCGCGCGGCATAGAAGAAATGATTGAGTTCGATAATATTAAAGCCCGCATCGGCCAAGTTGAATACTGCGGAAGGCAGCTTGAAAAATATAATATCCCGCTGGTTTATCCTTTTGGCGGACATGCAATTTTTCTCGATGCAAAAAAATTCTTACCCCATCTTGAACAGGATTTATTCCCGGCTCAAACTTTAGCTGCCGAAATTTATATCGATTCCGGTGTACGCGGAATGGAAAGAGGTATTGTTTCTGCCGGACGCGATCCTCTGACCGGCAAGAATCGTTATCCTAAACTTGAACTTGTTCGTTTAACTTTTCCGCGACGTGTTTATACACAAGCTCATATCGATGTTATGGTGGAATCAATTGCGCAAGTTTATGAGGATAGAAAAAAGATTACAGGCTTGAAAATGGTTTACGAGCCGAAGCACTTGAGATTTTTCCAGGCAAGATTTAAAAAAATATAATTTATTTGAGATATAATTCATTCTCGATATGTAGGGGCAAGGCAACCGCGCTCCTACTAGTATATAAAAAATGAATCTAATTAAACTGAAAGAAAAATTTTTTAACGACCGCGATCTCATTTTTCACAATGAAGAACTGCTCAGAGATCCATTCAAGTTTTGTGTAAAATGGAGCGTGCTGGTTGAAGAGTATATTCAGAAAATACTGTATGCGCAAAAATTGAAGTGTGCTGTTGCCTCCGTTGGAAGTTTTAGCCGGCGGGAGCTCTCTCCGTTTTCCGATATTGATATAATGTTCATCTTCGAAAAAATTGACGGCAACGAAAAAACAATTAAAGACTGCGTTACAATGCTCTGGGATGCGGGTATTGAAGTTTCGCACACGGTGCGTGAGTTTACAGATATCAAAAGATTTCTAAAAGAGGACCTTCACGCATTCACCCAGTTTTTTGAAACAAGATACATTCTTGGCAACGAAAAACTTTACACAACATGGACTCAAAAAATATTCGAATCGATTTCTGCCAAACAGAAAAGCGAACTTATAAACCAATATTTCGTTGATCTTGAAGAACGATACCGTAAATACGGTGATTCTGCAAAAGTTCTAGAGCCAAATGTAAAATACACTGCCGGCGGTTTGCGGGATATACAGCTTGTCGAATGGATTTACACGCTTCAAAATAATCTTTCTCTAACTTCCCAGGAAGAAATCACACAGACGCAGCATTTTTTATCAATTCTAAAAAAAGAAAAAGTTTTAGTTCCTAGAGCAGTTACACGGCTTCAGGAAAGTTACCGGATGATCTTGAACACCCGTAATCATCTTCATTTAATCTGCAATTATAAAAACGATCGTCTTGAATTCACATACCAGGAAAAAATCGCCAATTTTTACGGACACAGCAGCGACGGTTGGCATCAATACATGCGCAGGTATTTCGATTCGGCAAATGTTATAAAACGTTTTGCGCGAACAATGATGAAACGTTACCACGAGGAAATAACACCGCCGATCAGTAAATATCTTGCAATTCATCTTGATACCGATTTTACTCTTAAAGGTAATATTATTTCTATTAACCGGACTTCACCGCTTTCACTTTCGAACATACTAAGGGCATTTTATTACCGAGGTTTTTATGACGCACACTTCGACGAAAATTTGCGTTCTCAAATAATTGAAAGCGTTATCGATCACGAAGAGACCCAGACATTCGAGCCGCAGTCGTCTGTATTTTTCAGAGAGATACTAAAACTTCCGAAGAATGTCGGCAAAATCTTAACTGTAATGAACGAGCTTGGCGTACTCGGTGCTTTTCTGCCGGAGTTCAAAGATCTCATCGGATTTTTTCAACCCGGAGTATATCACTGTTACACAGCCGACGAGCATACACTAATTGCGCTTAACAATCTTGAAAATTTAGCGACCGAAATTTCTCCGCTCGGAAAACTTTTTCAAGGGTTACGCGATAAGGATATTCTATTTCTCGCAGTGCTTTTTCACGATATAGCCAAACCGATCAGTATATCCGGGCATGAAATAATCGGTGCCGAAATTGCAAATTCTGTGATGGAACGTCTCGGATACGGTCCGGATGAAATTGAAATTGTTCAGTTCCTGGTTAGAAATCACCTAATAATGGAACAGGTTGCATTCCGGCGGAATCTCAACGATCCTTCCACGCTTAATAATTTTGCGCAATTGTTTTCCGATTCAAGGCAAATAGATTTTCTTTACCTGCTTACTTATGCAGATCTATCGGCAGTATCGCAGGTTGTGTGGACTCAATGGAAGAGCGAGTTGCTTAACGAGCTCTACCGTAAAATAAAAACGATGCTTGACGATAGAATTACTGCTCAGGAACTGCTTTCGTACAATTTGCAGGAAATAATTAGTGGTGCGGAAATCTATTCCGAAGATTCATTCATCGATCACATCGAATCGATTAATGACCTCGGTTACATGCAGCATTTTTCTACGGGAGAAATAAATCAGCACATCGAAGAAATTGAAAAAGGTTCTTCGGTTTCGATCTTCTTCAAAGTGGACGAGCCGTTCACTGTTGTTACTGTTATTACGAGAGACTCCGAGGCGCTGCTTTCCCATCTGTGCGGTGCGCTCTCGATTAACGATTTGAATATTCACGATGCAAAAATATTTACCCGCAAAGACGGAATTGTTATAGATAGTTTCAACGTAACAGATTTTAGAACGAACAAACCGATCGAGGAAGAACGTTATACGAAGATCGTTAAAGATTTAAATCTTGCGATCGAAAATGAACTGCAGATAACGAAAGAGTTTAATCAGATTAAATCAAAATGGCGGCGTCTCGAAAGCAAACTTTTCAAACGCAAAGGAAAAATCAAAATTGCATTCGAAAAGCACGATAAGTTTACAATCATTGATGTTTTTTCTCCCGACCGCTTAGGACTTTTATTTCAAGTGACAAAAAAAATGAACGAGCTCGGGCTTTCAATTTACTTTGCAAAAATTTCTACGAAGGCGGACGATGTTGTCGATTCATTTTATATACTCGACCGGAACAGAAAGAAAATCTTGCCCGATGTTTACGAACTTATCACTCACGAATTAACCCGGACAATTGAAGAAATGCTATAGGTGTTAAATTGAATTTTATGAACAGAACAAATCCCATCGGTTTTTTTGATTCGGGTATTGGCGGATTGACTGTTGTGCGTGCTGTCTCGCGTTTGATGCCAAACGAAAACATAGTTTATTTTGGAGATACTGCACGTGTGCCGTACGGATCAAAATCCAACGAGACTGTTATTCAGTATTCGCTTCAAGCGGCAAACTTCTTGTTAAGAAAAAATATTAAACTGCTTGTTGTTGCATGCAACACGGCTTCTTCTGTTGCATTGAAAGATCTGAAAAGATTTTTAACGATTCCAGTAATCGGAATGATCGAACCCGGTGCGAGGATGGCATTGCAGGAATCCCGAAAAGGAATTGTAGGGGTAATTGGAACGCATGCAACAATTAATAATCGAGCATACACGCATGAATTGAAAAAGCTGAATCCGAAAACAAAAATTTATGAAAAAGCCTGTCCGCTGTTTGTACCGCTTGCCGAAGAAGGCTGGCTGGATCATAAAGTAACCGAGCAGATTGCAAAAGAATATTTGATCGAACTGAAAGAAAAAAAAATCGACAGCTTGATTCTTGGCTGCACACACTATCCAATTCTTGCAAGTACAATTCAGAAAATCGTTGGAAAAAATGTCCATCTTGTAGATTCCGGAACCCCCGCCGCACAATTAGTTGAAGATTATTTGAACGGACGGCAATTGCGAAATCAATCGGTGCATCAGGGGCATGATGAATTTTATGTAAGCGATGTACCGGCAAAGTTTAGAGAGGTAGCGGAACGATTCTTAGGCAAGAAGATTACACATCTGCATAAAGTTGATCTTGAAGAACTTACTAACGAGTGAAGAGTGTAGAACGTAGAGTTTTGAATCACTCTACACTCTACGTTCTACGTTCAGTTTGTACATGCTGATTCCGCAAATAGTTTTTGCATCAGCAATTTCACCCGTCCGAATTTTTTCTTCAATCTCTTTCATGGTGAATTCAAACATTTCCATTCCTTCTTCGCCTTCTTCTCGTGCATGATTTCCCGGTATTAAATCTTCCGCAAGATAAATGTGCAAGACCTCCGAACAAAAACCGGGACTAGTATGAATCTTGCCGAGCTTTGTAATTTTGTTTGATGTGTACCCGGTTTCTTCGGTCAATTCTCTGATTGCGCAGACGAGGGGGTCTTCGCCCTTATCGAGTTTGCCTGCGGGCAATTCGAGCAAGACTTGTTTGCTGGGATAACGGTGCTGCGTTACCATAACAATCTTACCGTCATTCTTTACTGCAACGACTACAGCGCCGCCGGGGTGAACTGCAACCTCGCGCCTTGCTTTGTTGCCGCTACCGTTATATTCTATTTCATCGACTTGAACGTCAAAGACTTTTCCGCGAAAAATTATTTCGGATTTAGTTACCGAAAAATTCATTTGATCCTCTAAAATATTTCTTGCAAAGATAAGAAATAAGCTGCCCTCATATAATTGCCCCGCCAATAAACAGCATCGGCATTTTTGATTTCTGCTGGCCCGGTTCACCGGAAAGAGTTTTTAATTTTTTAAGCAAGTTCCTTAATCGTAATAAGCAGAAATTTCTTTTCCCATAAATGCAATTACAGCAGTGATAATTCCGAGGTCGTCAAGATATCCAAAGAACGGTGCGAAATCCGGGATGGCATCTATCGGACTGATGAAGTAAATCAGCGCGCCGACAACAATTGACTTGCGATACCACGCAATATTTTTGTCTTTCATATAACGGAACAACGCCTTCGCATCGTCCGCAAATCTTATTTTGCTTCCTTCCTTCTCTACTTTTTTCCACAATCGTTCTTCAACGTATTTGCTGCCGCGTTCAACTTTTTCTTCGGTGTCGTATTGAACTTCGTAATCTCTTGGATCGTAATTCATTTTATACCCCTTTCATTTTTTGTATTGATTGAACCAGTCAAAAATTGTATTCCACCAGAGCCGGGCATTTTGCGGTTTGGTCACAAAATGATACTCATCCGGGAAATAAAGAAGTTTGCTCGGTATGCCTCGCATTTGAAGCGCGGTGAACAATTCCATTGCCTGTGTATCCGGAATACGGAAATCGTTTGCGCCTTGAACTACAAGCATCGGGGTTTTGAAATTTTTCACGAATCTGTTCGGCGACCATTTTTCATAAAGGGTCCTGTTTTTCCACGGCACACCTTTCATTTCCCAAATAGGGAACCATAATTCTTCGGTCGAGCCGAACATCGCTTCCATATTGTAAACACCATCGTGAGAAACAACCGCATTGAATCTTGATGTGTGTCCTTCGAGCCAGTTAATCATGTAACCGCCATACGATGCGCCGGCAGCAAAAGTGTTTTTTGGATCGATGAATTTGAAATTTTTAATTGCGTAATCGTACGCCTTCATTAAATCATTATAAACTTTTCCGCCCCAGTCGCCTGAAATTTCGTCGGTAAATTTTTGTCCGTAGCCGGTACTGCCGCGCGGATTTGTTGCAACAACAACATAACCTTTCGATGCGAACAATTGCAAATTCCATCTGTAATGAAATTCATCCGGCCAATTTCCTTGAGGTCCTCCGTGAATTAAAAATATGAGCGGATATTTTTTATTCGAGTCGAAAAACGGCGGTTTGATCAAGATTGACTGAACTTTTGTGCCTTCTGCGCCGGAACTCCAGAATGTATCAAAATCGCCAAACTGAATTTTTGAAAGCAGTTCGCCGTTGATCGAAGTAATTTGTTTTAGATTGCTGCCGTCGGTATTTACTGAAAAAATTTCAACCGGCAAATTTGTTTTCTGTCTGTTAAAATAAAGAGTTTTTCCGTCGGCAGAAATTTTCATATTTGTATTGAATCCATCTTTCAGAAGCAAAGTATTTTTGCCGGTTGCAACATTTAATTTGAAGATCGAATGAAACGCCTCGCGATCGGCATCGTAATAAATATATTTTTGATCCGGCGACCACAAAATTTGCCCGACCGAAAAATCAATCTTCGAGGTTAAATCGGTTATCTTTCGTGTCGTTCTATCATAAAGTACGATCGATTGTTTATCCGACTCGAAACCTGCTCGCGGCGATGAACGGAACGCGATAAACTTTCCATCGGGCGAATAAACCGGTTGGTTGTCATTTCCTTTGCTTGTAGAAATTTGATCGAACAAAACGCCGTGTGCTGGATTATTAATAACTACAACATCATTGTTAGTGCTAGCAGCTAATTTTGTATCGCTGTTTTTTTTCCATGCATCGGTGTTAATTGTAAATGCGATTTCCTGATCGAGGGGACTAAAAGAATAATCCTGGTCGCTACCGAGTGCAATTGGTGGAACATCGGCATAGCTCTCTTCGGTTAAATCTTTGGTCTGGTTCGTCTCTAAGTTCATTAAGAATAGATGACTGCGTTTGTCGCCGCGCCAAACATTCCAGTGACGGTACATCAGTTCTGTAAAAATTTTGGCTTTCACTTTGCTCGCCCCGGCTTCTTTATCCCGCCGCTCGTTGCACTCCTGAGTTTTGCAATCGGGATAAACACTTGAAACAAAAAGAATTTTCTTTCCGTCTTTTGACCAAACCATGCCGGAAGCGCCGGTGTAAAGATTTGTTAATTGCGTTGCACCCGATCCATCGGTATTAGCAATCCAAATTTGGTCTTTGTATTCATAAGCGATTTTTGATCCATCGGGTGAAAATTTTGGAACGCTTTCGTTCTCATCGCTGTTTTTGAACGGACGCAAATTTTGTCCGTTGGCATTAATTAAATAAATATCAGTGTTGCCTTTATTTTTTTCCATGTTGTAGGTTGTAACGCTGAATGCAATTGTGTTGCCGTCCTGTGAAAGGTCGAAACTGCCGATGCGTTTCATATTCCACATGTCTTCGACTGTCATTGCATGTCTTTGTTGAGCGTTTAATGAAATTGTTGTGACAAGAAATAATAACAGAGCTGCAAATCTTTTCATTGTTTCCTCAATTCCTATTTATTTTGAAAGCAAATTATAAAAAGGCGGGTGGAAATTAAATACCAAATTTGATTTCTATAGTAGAGGGAGTGTTCTTATGCGGACCCGCTCTGGCTCAATTAAAACAAGCGAGCCTTTAGAAAGCTCGGTTTCGTATTGTGTTATTATTTTTGAAATGACGGTGAATCGAATTTCCGGTCTATAAGGAAAATATCTAAGAAGAATTACAGATGGTAAATTAGAATTCCATCTGGAAAGAATAAAACTAAAATCTGTGTCAGCCGTTATTATGTTTCTTTTTTCTCTAAATGCATACTAGAATATTTCTAAATCCGATGCTTTCTACATCCCAATTTGTTTTACATGAACTGAATCATAACCAGCATCGCTTAGCAGTTTCGATAATAATGGTGAAAGATTATTGTCAATCAAGAAATTCATTAGATTGCGAAAGGAATTTCTCTATAACGAAGAGTTTCCGAGGCAAAACGGAGAGCTTCCTGTATGTCCTCTATTTGAAGTTCTTGGTGTTCTTTTAAGATCTGTTTTGTGTCATATCCTTCGGCTAATATTTCAATAATTGTCGCTACAGGCATTCGCAGATCGCGAATACATGGGACACCGCCCGTTTTTTCCGCGTCGATTTTTATCCTCTTATACTTTTTCATTGTTTGCTCAAATTAACTCTGGCTAAACTTATAAATACTTTTCAATTTTGACAACACATATATGATTAAAGCACGATTTCAAGCCTATAAATAGAGGTGTTCCTTGATAAACCACGCTGTTTTTGATAAGTTTGAATCCGATTTTAACAACTAATGCAGCTTGAATGAAATACCCTTTTCAAGAAGTCGAATCAAAATGGCAGAAGTTTTGGGACGAAAAAAAAATCTATAAAACTGATCTAAGCCAAACCGATAAAAAGCTTTATTGCCTTGTCATGTTTATTTATCCATCTGCTGCAAAGATGCACATTGGTCACTGGTACAATTACGGACCAACCGATTCCTGGGCGCGTTTCAAAAAATTAAAGGGCTACAACGCTTTTGAACCGATGGGTTACGATGCATTCGGCTTACCGGCAGAAAATTATGCGATCAAAACCGGTGTGCATCCCCAAGACAGCACTTTGAAAAACATCGGTGACATCCGCAAAATGGTTAAACGAATGGGTGGAATGTACGATTGGGATGCCGAGCTGATGACTTGTGTTCCGGAATATTATAAATGGAATCAGTGGCTTTTCCTTCAACTTTATAAAAAGGGTTTGGCTTACAGAAAAAATGCACCTGTTAACTGGTGCCCTAAAGACCAAACCGTTTTGGCACGAGAACAAGTTCTGAGCGATGGAACATGCGAACGTTGCGGAACGGTAGTTGTTCAGAAGAATCTTACTCAGTGGTTTTTCAAGATTACTGATTATGCCGATGAACTTCTCGACGGTCTGAACAAAATAGACTGGCCCGAGAAAACAAAAATTATGCAGACCAACTGGATCGGAAAAAGTTTTGGTGCCGAGGTCGATTTCAAGGTTTACGGAAGCAACGATTCAATAAAAATTTTTACAACCCGGCCGGATACACTCTTCGGTGCAACGTACATGGTTTTAGCGCCCGAACATCCGCTGGTTGATAAATTGACTACAGGTGAATTCAAAAGTAAAGTTGAAGCGTACAAAGATTCGATCAAATTAATGACAGAAATCGACCGTACTTCAACCATAAAAGAAAAAACCGGCTTTAATACCGGAGCGTTTGCAGTTAATCCCGTCAACGGGAAAAAGATTCCAATCTGGATTGCAGATTATGTTCTGATGACTTATGGAACAGGCGCAATTATGGCTGTGCCGGGGCAGGATGAACGTGATTGGGAGTTCGCAGAAAAATTTGATCTGCCAATTATCAGAACAGTTCAGCCGCCGGAAGATTTTGACGGCAAAGCTTATACCGAAGATGGTCCGGCAATCAACAGCGGGTTTCTAAACGGGTTGTATGTTGATGAAGCGAAGAAAAAAATTATCGGTTGGCTCGAAGAAAAAAAAATCGGCAGGCAAACAATTAATTATCGTCTGCGCGACTGGTTAATTTCACGTCAACGTTACTGGGGAACACCGATTCCGATTGTTCATTGCAATAAGTGCGGCGAAGTTCCCGTTCCCGAAGATCAACTGCCTGTTGTGCTGCCCTATAATGTCGGCTTCAAACCGGAAGGTGGTTCTCCTCTTGCCGGTAATTCTGAATTCGTCAGCACAAAATGTCCGCAGTGCGGTGGTAATGCCGAACGCGACGTAGATACGATGGATACGTTCGTTGATTCGTCGTGGTATTATCTGCGTTATCTCAATCCGAAGTTTGAGCAGGGAATGTTCGATATGAAACTTGCCAATGTGTGGACGCCGGTCGATACATACGTCGGTGGATCCGAACATGCAGTTATGCATCTTTTGTATGCCCGGTTCATTCATAAATTTTTACGCGATATCGGGATGGTAAATAGCGATGAACCGTTCAACAAATTGATTCATCAAGGAACAATTACGAATCAAGGTGCGAAAATGTCCAAATCCCGCGGCAATGTTGTCGATCCAAATTCTTTCATTGAAACTTACGGCGCTGACGTTTTCAGAATGTATTTGATGTTCATGGGTCCGTACGAACTCGGCGGAGATTGGAGCGACAAAGGAATTGTTGGCATCGATCGTTTTGTGCAGAGGACTTATACAATGTTTGAATCGTACAGCAATGTTGCGAAAGAAAATCCGTCGCAAGAAAAATATAATCTCTATGAACTAGACGAAGTTGAAAAATCAATTTATCGAAAGACCAACCAGACTCTGGAAAAAGTTGGCATCGAGATAGACAATTTTAGATTCAATACTGCGGTTGCTGCATTGATGGAACTGCTTAACGAATTAAAAAGTTTGGACAAATGTAGAAAAGATTTTCAAACATACGCTCTGGAGAGATTTGCATATATGCTGGCGCCGCTTGCCCCCCATCTCGGAGAGGAATGCTGGCAGATGCTTGGAAAAGAAAAATCGCTTTTTGAAAAGCCGGTGACTTATAATGTTGACGGAAAAGCCTTAAGTGTTGAGAGCGTAACGGTTGCTGTTCAAGTAAACGGAAAAGTCAGAGCAAAAATTGAAATGCAGGTAAACTTATCACAAGACGAGGTGAAGAAGATTATCTTTGCCGATGAAAGAGTGAAAAACCATACCGACGGCAAACTGGTTGTTAAAGAAATTTATGTTCCTAATAAAATTTATAATATAGTTGTAAAATGAGAATTGAACAAATCGAAGATCTAAAAAAGACATTCAAATTCAGGTAGAAAATGCGGATGAATTTGTGAGGATGATTGAATATTATTTAGCTAAAGTTTTGGAGAATTAATGCTCGACATAAAACTCATTCGTGAAAATCCGGATCTGGTTAGGCAAGGATTAAGAAATAAAAACGCTGCTGATGTAGTCGATAAAATTTTGGAATTGGATGAGCAACGCCGCACACTCATTGCAAAAGTTGAAGACTTAAAAGCCAAACGCAATCAAGTTTCTGCCCGGATTCCAATGATGAAAAAAGCGGGGCAGGATACAACTACAGTGTTTGCAGAGATGAAACGCGTAGGTGATGAAATTGCAATGCTTGATGGACAGCTTCGAACAATTGAAAATGGGCTGGACGATATTTTGTACTACACGCCTAATCTTGCTCACTCTTCCGTACCTTCTGGTTCAAGCGCAGAACAGAATGTTGATGTACGCCGATGGCTGCCGGATGGATTTACGTTCGAAAATGATTTTAAGGTTTTAGATCATGTCGAGCTCGGAAAGAAATTATCTATCATGGATTTTGACAGGGGCACAAAAATTTCCGGTTCCGGTTTTCCACTTTACACCGGCAAAGGTGCTACTCTTGAACGTGCACTGATTAATTATATGCTGGATTATCATCTGCATCATCACAACTACTCGGAAATTTTTCCGCCTGTGTTAGTCAACAAAGAATCAATGATGGGAACCGGTCAACTTCCTAAAATGGAAGAAGACATGTATTTGATTGAGAAAGACGGTTTGTACCCGGTGCCCACTGCCGAGGTTCCGATCACAAATATTCATCGCGATGAAATTCTTGTCGAGAAAGATTTGCCGATTAAATATGTTGGCTACACGCCCTGTTTCAGAAGAGAAGCCGGTTCGTACGGAAAAGAATATAAAGGGCTTTTGCGCGTTCATCAGTTCAATAAAGTTGAAATGGTAAAATTTTCTAAGCCGGGAAATTCTTATGATGAATTGGAAGCATTAGTTAACGATGCCGAAGATATTCTGAAAGCGCTGAATATTCCGTATCGTATTCTTTTGTTGTGTACCGGTGATTTAAGTTTTTCAGCAGCAAAATGTTACGACATTGAAACCTGGTCCCCGGCAGAGGAAAAATGGCTTGAGGCTTCTTCGTGCAGCAACTTCGAGGCATTCCAGGCGCGCAGAGCGAACATCCGTTTCAGAAGAGAAGAAACTAAGAAGCTCGAGTTCGTTCACACATTAAACGGTTCCGGACTTGCGACGAGCCGCTTGATGGTTTCTATTCTTGAAAATTATCAAACGCCGGAAGGGAAAATTATAGTTCCAAAAGTTTTACACCAATATACCGGATTTGAAGTTATTGGATGAAAAGAGTGCAGAACGTAGAGTGAAGAGCTTAGAACGCATATTAGATTCTACGTTCTTCGTTCTACACTCTTCCTTTACAAAAGGAATTTTTTTTGAAATGCATGTGTTTGAATATAGAAAGGATTTCGGTCTGCTTTGTTTGGTCATCTAACCCATCTAAAAAAGTATTTTCTTAGGTACAAAAAGAAGCTCGCCCTGGGAGTTCTCTTTATTCTTTTTTCGAATCTCTGTACGGTTTATATACCTATTCTTATAAAAGACAGTATCAATTCGCTGAAAGATAATTTTAGTTTTCCGTTGCTGATTAACCATGCATTTTTGATTGTTGGTACAACGCTCGTCGCCGGAGTATTTTCATTTTTGATTCGCGAAACTATTATCGTTGTATCGCGTGAGATTGAGTACGATCTTAGGCGCGACTTCTGGGAACACATTCAAAAACTTCCGCTGCGGTTTTTTCAGAATAACTCAACCGGCAATATAATGTCGCACGCAACAAACGATATTAATTCCGTCCGATCGTTTGCCGGTCCTGCGGTGATGTACTCGATCGACAACGGGGTACTTTTTCTGATGATTATTCCGATCATGATTTCATTGAGTCCGCTGTTAACGCTTTATGCACTTCTTCCGCTTCCATTCTTGTCGATCATTATTTATATAGTAATGAAAAAAGTTCATGTGCGTTATACACGTATCCAGGAAAAATTTTCGGATCTCACAACACGTGCTCAGGAAAACTTTTCAGGTATCAGGGTTATCAAATCGTACGTGCGCGAGGAATATGAGATCGATCAATTCACGAAAGAAAGCGATGAGTACCTGAAGCGGAAAATGCATTTGGTGAAACTGCAGGCATTGTTTCAGCCTGTATTTTTCATGCTCGCAGGGCTTTCAAGCATCATAGTGGTTCTTTTCGGCGGATATATGGTTATGGATGGCAAGCTTTCAATCGGAACAATTTTCGCATTTGTCTTTTATCTCTCGCTGTTAATCTGGCCGATGATCTCTTTCGGCTTTGTTGCTAACTTGATTCAACAGGCAGATGCAAGTATGAAACGCCTCTTGAAAATTTTTAACGAGCCGTATGAGGTTTCAGATAATATCGAAACGGACAACACAATTCAAAATATAGAAGGTTTAATAGAATTCAGGAACGTAAGTTTCCGTTACTCGGAAAACTTGCCGCTTGTTCTCAACAATCTTAATTTCAAAATTGAAAAAGGGAAAACGGTTGCGTTCATCGGTCATACCGGAGTTGGCAAAACTTCGCTTATAAATTTGATTACACGATTATACGATGTAACTTCGGGAGAAGTATTAATCGATAGAAAAAACGTTAAGAATATTCCGCTGGAAATTCTGCGAACAAATATTGGACTTATTCCTCAAGAAACTTTTCTGTTTTCCGATACACTAACGAACAACATTCTATATGGAATGGAGAACGGTTCGCAAGATGTGGTAGAAAGAGTTTCGGAGATAGCTCAACTGTCAAAAGATGTAAATAGTTTTCTAAATAGATACGAAACGGTTCTCGGCGAAAGAGGAATTACACTTTCCGGCGGACAGAAGCAGCGTTCGACACTTGCCCGTGCACTCGCAATCGATCCGAAAATTTTGATACTAGATGATTCTTTCTCTGCCGTCGATACTCACACCGAAGAGGAAATTTTGAAACGGCTAAAAGAATTTATGAAGATGCGTACGAGTATAATTATCAGTCACAGAATTTCTACAGTAAAGGATTCCGACAAAATTTTTGTTTTGGACAAAGGCAAAATTGCCGAAGAAGGGACACACGAAGAATTGGTTGCAAGAGGCGGCATCTATGCCGATCTGTATTACAAACAACTTTTAGAAGAAGAACTTTCGGAAATGAGTTAAGGATAATGGCCGAAGAACATAAGGATGATGAAATATTAGGTAAAGCGTACGATTCGAAATTGATGAGAAGATTGCTGAAATATGTTCAGCCGTACAAAAAATATGTTATACTTGCCATCGTACTGAATATTTTGGTTGCAGCGCTGGGTCCGCTCCGTCCGTATCTTGGCAAGATAGCGTTCGATGATTACATTGCTGCGAAAAATTATCACGGATTATTTTTGATTGCCGCAGCTCTGCTTGGCTCTCTCGTATTTCAAGCAATCGTTCAATACTTCTTAACTTACTATACGGAATTGATGGGGCAGAAAATTATTTTTGATTTACGGGTACAAATTTTTTCCCACGTTCAAAAACTTGCACTTAAATATTTCGATAAAACACCAATCGGCAGAACCGTTACGCGCGTAACGAACGATGTTGACGCACTGAACGACATGTTTTCATCCGGCATTGTTGCGGTCTTCAGCGATGTGTTCGTCATCATCTGGATTTTCATTTTTATGTTTTCAATGTCTTGGGATTTAGCGCTGGTAACTCTTTCCGTGATTCCGTTTTTATTTTATGCAACGTTTTTGTTCAGAAGAAAAGTGCGGGATGCTTATCGAGATGTAAGATTCTATCTTGCGCGCCTGAACTCATACATGCAAGAACATGTAACGGGAATGAACATAGTTCAGATTTTTGCCAAAGAAAAAAATGAATTGGAAAAATTTTCTTCGATTAATTGGGATTATCGAACCGCCAACGTGAAATCTGTTTTTTACTACGCAGTTTTTTTCCCGTTTGTTGAGCTGCTAAGTTCTATAACTGTTGCGCTGATTA
Source organism: uncultured Melioribacter sp. (assembly GCA_964595365.1). Lineage (GTDB taxonomy): Bacteria > Bacteroidota > Ignavibacteria > Ignavibacteriales > Melioribacteraceae > Fen-1258. Next base: position 6,397 of record CAZQQC010000029.1, on the reverse strand, counting down.
TTTGGTATGGCGGCGGAAAAGTAATTCAAAGCCATTTAACAATCGGAATTTTATTTGCATTCCTTCAATACACAGAAATGTTCTGGCGGCCCGTGCGCGATCTGTCTGAAAAATATAATATTCTTCAAACGGCAATGGCTTCATCCGAAAGAATCTTTAAACTGCTGGACAACAAAACATTCATCAATGATCCCGATGTGTCGGTTCAACCGGGGAATGTTAAAGGTGCTATCGAGTTCAAAAATGTTTGGTTCGCATACAATACCGGTGAACATGTTTTAAAAGATGTTTCTTTCGAAATCAAGCCGGGCGAAACAATTGCAATTGTTGGTGCAACTGGTGCCGGCAAAACCAGTCTGATAAACATTCTCACACGTTTCTACGATATTGAAAAAGGAAGTATAACTTTAGACGGCGTTGATATACGTGATATGAAAAAACATGAACTGCGAAAACATATTTCGTTAGTTCTTCAGGACGTATTTCTTTTCAGCGGAACAATCAAGTCAAATATTTCATTGGGGTCGGATCAAATAAGCGACGACCAAATTGTTGACGCAGCAAAAATTGTAGGTGCTCATAAATTCATTTCCCGGCTTCCAAACGGCTACGACGAAGAAGTAAAGGAAAAGGGAGCTACATTGAGTGTGGGGCAAAAGCAGCTAATTTCTTTCGCGAGGGCTCTTGCTTATAATCCGCAAATCCTTATTTTGGATGAAGCGACTTCGAGCATTGATACGGAATCCGAGCAGTTAATTCAGAATGCAATAGAAAAACTTTTGGCAGGTAGAACATCTATTGTTATAGCGCATCGACTTTCGACAATACAGAATGCAGATAAAATTCTGGTAATGCACAAAGGAGAACTGAAAGAAAGCGGAACGCATCAAGAACTTTTGGCGAAGAAAGGAATCTATTACAGACTTTATCAGTTACAATATAAAGATCAGGAGATTTTCAAAACTGTTTAAGGGAGGATAGATGGCAACAACAAGATTCATGACTTTGCCGCGCCACATTTTGGAAGGCGAAAAACAACACCCGGAAGCTACCGGAGAACTTTCTGCAATTCTCCTTCAGCTTGGTTTAGCTGCCAAAGTAATTTCACTTGAAGTAAACAAAGCCGGACTTGTAGATATTCTTGGATTCACAGGAGAGAACAACAAATCGGGCGATCAGGTTAAGAAACTTGATATCTACGCGCACGAAATGCTGATTAAAGCAATGGACCACGGCGGGCATTTTTGCGTTATGGCTTCCGAAGAAGAGGAGGACATTATTCATTTGCCGCCCAATCAAAAAATCGGAAAGTACGTTCTGCTCTTCGACCCTCTTGACGGTTCATCGAACATCGATGCCAACATAAGTATAGGAACAATTTTTTCAATCTATAAAAGAATCAGCGGCGGAAACGGACCCGGAACCCGCGAAGATTGCCTTCAGCCCGGATATAAACAAGAAGTTGCCGGTTACGTAGTTTACGGTTCAAGTACAATTCTGGTTTATACAACAGGTCACGGCGTTCACGGTTTTACTTTGGATCCGGCATTCGGCGAATTTTTGCTGTCGCACGAGAACATTTGTATTCCAAAGAAAGGAAGAATCTACAGTTTGAACGAAGGCAATTATTTCTCCTGGCATCAAGGGTTGAAGAACTACATAAAATTCCTTCAAGCCAATCAATATGATGGTAAACCTTATCAAGCACGTTATGTAGGATCGATGGTTGCAGATATTCACCGCACACTTTTATACGGCGGAATTTTTATTTATCCGGGAGATAAACGCAATGTGAAAGGTAAACTTCGCTTGATGTACGAGTGCAATCCAATGTCGTTTATTGTTGAAGCCGCGGGCGGGCGGGCAACCGACGGAAAGAAAAGAATTCTGGAAATACAGCCGGAATCTTTGCATGAAAGGAGTCCAATTTTTATCGGAAGTGAAGAAGATGTACTCCTCGTGGAAAAATTTTTAGCTGAAGCGGATGAGAAAGAATAATTGCGAATCGAAAATTGTCAATTCGTAATTTTAATTTTTGTTAATTCTTCCGAAATTCTCCTGGCGAGTTCCTCTTTTGTTATTCCAACAATCTTGATTTTTGCGGAACTCACTAAGATTTCCGGTGCGTCGCCTTCTTCTTTCATAAATCGGTATAGATTAAAACCGAGACGGTTCCTATCATTCATTATCGGAATATTTTCTTTGAACCTTTCTGCAATGTTATAGCATTGTTTTTCAAGCGAAGTTTCCGGAAAGTATTTTGTTGCCGGAGACGGTAGTGAAGTCATAATTTTATCCTGAAAATTTTACCTGGACAAAAATAAAGAAGAGTGCTTTTACTAACAACACTTTTATCCTTTGTTTTATGCGGGTTGGAAGCAAATTTCGAATTATCTAAATTTGCGCATCAATAACATTGCTAAAAACGCTTGGGCAACGGTGCAGTAAATAAAATACTCATAATCCGGCTAAGTTCTCTTGGCGATATTCTTCTTTCCACACCTGTTCTCAGATCAATTAAGAAAAAATATCCGGAAGCCGTAATTGATTTTGTAGTTAAGAAAGATTTTAAGGATTCAGTTCTGTTCAATCCAAACCTTTCCAGAATTTATGTTTACGACAAAGATCGGCTGGAAAGATTGGCTGCCGAACTGAATTCCCGCAGTTACAATTTGATTATAGATATCCAAAACAACTTTAGAAGCAGAGCGTTAACCCGCTTGCTAAATACTAAAACATTGCGCTTTAAAAAACCCGCAATTAAAAAAATGATGCTTGTTTGGTTCAAGATAAATTTGCTGGGAGAAATTAAAACGATTCCGGAAAGATATGCTGCAGCATCGAATGTTGCTCTCGACGACAGAGGATTAGACCTTTTTTTGCCGCATGATATTTTGCCTTCTCTTGATCCGCAGAAAAGGTATATCGGTTTTTGTCCGGGCGCAAAACATTTTACCAAACGCTGGCTTTCGGAATATTTTGTTGAGGTCGGGAATGGACTTGTGAAATCGGGTTATATTATAGTTCTCTTTGGAGGTGAAGCTGAAAAAGAACTTTGTACGGAACTCTCTGCTAAAATTAACGGCTGCATCAACATGCAGAACGACAATAATCTTTTTCATATTGCAGCTAATATGAAATTGTGCAAGCTGATTATCTCAAATGATTCAGGATTAATGCATACTGCCGCTGCAGTTGGTACTCCTGTAGCAGCAATTTTTGGTTCTACCGTAAGAGAGTTTGGATTTGCACCGTACGGAGTGAAAAATTTAATCTTAGAAAATAAATCGTTATCTTGCAGACCTTGCAGCCACATTGGAAAATCGGGTTGTCCTAAAGGGCATTTCAATTGCATGAAAGAAATTAGACCACAATTTGTTTTGAAAAGTGTCGAAAAATTCTTAGCGGAATTATGAATAGAGTTTGGTATTGGATTTATAATATTGTTGTTATTCCTCTAATAAAATTTCTTCTCCTTTTCGGTAAGATGTTTAATCCCAAGATAAGAACGGGAATTGAAGGTAGAAAGAAACTTTTCGAAAACTTGATAATTGATTTGACGGGGATCGATAGAAGTAAAAAAATGATTTGGTTTCATTCTTCATCAATGGGAGAATTTGAGCAAGCCAAACCGATAATTGAAAAAATTAAAGAGAAAAAAAATGTTAACATTATAATCACGTTTTTTTCTCCATCCGGTTATACCAATTCGCTTAAGTATCCTTACGCCGACTTAATTGCCTATTTTCCGTACGATACTCCGATGATGACAAATCATTTCTTAAATCTTGTCCGTCCCCAAATAGCCGTTTTCATGCGTTATGATATTTGGCCAAACATGATATGGCAACTTGAACACAAAAAAATTCCATGCTTCATAGCAGATGCAACCATGAAACCGAAAACTCCCCGTAAGTGGCTGCTTGCAAAAAGCTTTCACAGGTCGCTTTATTCCAGCGTTACAAAAATTTTGGCTGTCTCGCAGAACGATGTAGATAACTTCGGTGCATTCAACATTGATAAATCTAAGCTGGAAAAAGTCGGCGATACAAGATTCGACAGGGTTTATCAAAAAAGCCTTGAAGCGAAAGAAAGAAAACTTTTTAAAGATAAATTTTTCGACGGCAAAAAGGTTTTTGTTTTTGGCAGTTCGTGGGAAAATGACGAAGAGATAATGCTTCCTGCGCTTTTGAAATTGATGGAGTATGACGAAAGCGTGATAACCTTGATTGTTCCGCATGAACCGACTATTCTGCATATTGAAAACACCGAACATACAATTCGAAACAAATTTAAAACCATTCGCTTTTCGGATCTCAACAATTACAAAGGCGAACGAATAATTATTATTGATTCGATCGGCATTCTTCTGACGTTGTACATGTACGCTGACGTTGCCTACGTCGGTGGAAGTTTCAAGCAGGGAATTCACAACGTTCTTGAACCAGCGGTTTACGGAATACCTGTCCTTTACGGACCGAAACATGAGAACAGTCAAGAGGCTGTTCATCTTGCAAAAATCGGCGGCGGCTTCGTAATCCGGAACAAGAAAGAAGCTTATAGAACCCTGCGGACTCTCTTCACAAATAAAACAGCGAATGCAAAAGCAGGCAAGATTTGTTCTGATTACATAAAAGAAAATTTGGGGGCAACAACCAGGATTCTTGACAAAATTGTCAGGTACATATAATTATATCGATCCTTGGTGATTGGCGAAACTCCATTTCATATTTAATTTCGTTCGTCTATTTCATAAATTGAATTCAGTATTTAGTGAACTTTGCATCAATGATCTCATCGATGGACAGAACGTTCGAAAAAGCCGGCGCAGAGGTTTCCTTCAGAGAAATTCTTGAGTACGCCCCTATAGGTATTTTGATATTTCAGCGTGACGGAAAAATTAAATTTGCCAACAATAATCTTTTTATGTTCAAAAATGTTCTTGGCGGCGGCCCGGGTGAAATTATCGGCAAAAGTATTTTTGAGTATAGAATGTTTGAATCGGCAGATATTAGAAACGATCTCGATGTTATTAAGAACTGCAGTTCGTTCGAAAGGGAAATAGCAATTTCTCGAACATTAAGCGGCGGAAAAGTTACGTTGTTTCTAAAAGGCTCGCCAATAATTATAGACGACGAATTCAGCGGCGGTGTTTTAATATTGGAAGACATAAAGCAAAAGGCGGAAGAATCGGAATTATTGCTCGATCAGTCGGCAAAGTTTAGAAACTTTCTCGGATCGATTTCCGATTTTTATCTGATGGCTGACACCGACGGCGGCGTAAAATTTCATTCGCAAAAAAAAATAGATATGTTCGATTTTGTGTTCGAAGCTGAAACCGTAAAACAGGCACCTCAAACAAAAAAATTATCATCAATATTTTTCAAGAAATTGTTAGAAAACGTGGTCAGCTCAAATCAAGTTTTATTTACACAATTCCCGTTGGAAAAAAATTCACGCAGTTATGTTACAGGTGTAACTCTTGTGCCTATTTCAGGAGACGGTTTTTCCGTAGACTTCATTATAGTTCTACTGAAAATGTTGACCAAAGAAACGGAAGAACCGGCTTTATCTACAGAAGAAATTGACGAGTTATCAAAATATCAGCAGATAACTGCAAATATGGTTGATGGATTGATAGGACTAAACAAATCCGGCAAGATCGTTTTCTGGAATGAATCTGCAGCTAAAATATTCGGATTATCGCGCAGCGAAGTTTACGGAAAGTTTATCGGTAAAATTCTTCCAACTATCGACGAAAAATATTTTGAAGAAATCCGGAACCGCTTTAAGGAAGAAAAAACATGGCAGAGCGAAATAAAAATTGGCGAAGATGAAAGCATAGCCGAATACTTTTTCTTGAAGGGTGGTGTAATTGGCGAAGAAGGCGATGAAACAATAATGCTTCTTTGTTCGAACATTACCGAAAGAATTAGAAAAGAAAACGAACTGAAAAAATCCGAAGAGCGCTTTCGCAATATTGTTACCGACTCCCACGATTTTATTTGCACGCTCGACCTGCGCGGTATGATAACATACGCCAATCCGAGGTTTCTCGAAGTGTTTCAATACAGCGAAGAAGAAGTGAAACATTTGCGATTTGCCGAACTGATCGATTCATATTTTTTAATGCAGAACCCCTTTACTCTATCGGATGTTGCAACGAAGAATCTTCAATCAGCCGAGCTTCCTCTTATAACAAAGTTAGGACAAAAGATTCATGTACTTGCAAGTTTTGCCACAGTTGATGATCCCGGCGGGTCGGTTCAATATTATAATGTTATTCTAACCGATATCACGTTAAAGAAAGAATCGGAAAAAGATTTGCTGCTGATAAGGTCGGTCTTCGAAGCGTCGCAGGATGGAATTGCGCTCATCAGCAAAAGCAGGTTTGTTT
>CAZQQC010000028.1:0-25891 GCA_964595365.1 uncultured Melioribacter sp. | reverse complement strand
TGAAGGAGTAAAACGATGCGTAAACTAACATTAATATTCATGTCAATTGTATTAGTATTTTCTATTTCTATTCATGCGCAGATGAGAATGTCTCATGCAGATCGGGTTAAACAATATCAGGAGAGATTAAAGCTGAACGAAAAGCAGACCAAAACAGTTGATGAAATCCTCACAAAGTCTGAAGAGAAAATGAAAAGCATAAATACCGATGACCGGAAGCAGCGGAGGGAAGAAATGATGAAAATAATGGACGACACAAATAAACAAATTGAAAAAAACCTTACCCCGGCTCAGAAAGATGAATTGAAAAAAATGATTGAGGAAAGAAAAAACAGATTCGGCGGCGGGATCCACCCTAATAATCAATAATTGAAAAAATTCCTACAACATAAAAATCAATAAAGCTATCAGAGAATCAAAATGAAAAAGAAAGTTATAATCATAAGTTCGGTTGTAATTGGTTTATTACTAGTTGGTTATTTTTTATTCATCAAACACGATCCGGAGAATACGGGGTTCTCTTATGTTCAAGTGACCAAGGGTGATTTGAACGTTTTAATTAGCAGCACCGGCACGCTTCAGGCAGTGAAGACGGTTGAGGTCGGTACGCAAGTCTCCGGCAGAATCGATAAGATTTTTGTAGATTTTAATTCCTCGGTAAAAAACGGGGAGCTGCTTGCCGTACTTGATACAGTTGTCCTGGCTGCTGCAGTTAAAGACGCCCGGGCAAATTTAGATAAAGCTAAAGCTCAGTACAATCAGGCGGTCGCGGTTCATGAAAGAAATAAGCAGCTGTACGAAAAAAAATTTATGAACGAAGTTGATTTCATCGCTTCCAAAACAAATGTTGAAACCTTGCTTGCAAATTTGAAATCTGCTCAAACTGCGCTTGAAAGAGCCAACTTAAATTTAGGTTATGCATATATATACGCGCCGATATCCGGCACAATTATTAACCGTGCCGTGGAACAAGGTCAAACTGTTGCAGCAAGTTTATCTGCGCCAACCCTTTTCACAATTGCAGAAGACCTTTCCAATATGTGGATCTTAGCCAGTGTTGACGAAAGCGATATAGGACAAATTAAATTAGACGATAAAGCAAAGTTTACAGTTCAATCTTATCCGAACAAAACATTTGAAGGCAAAGTTATTCAGATAAGACTTAATCCTAATATTGTATCGAACGTAGTAAATTATATTGTTGTTGTGAAAGCGGATAACAAAGAAAAACTTCTACTTCCAGGCATGACCGCCACAGTAGATTTTTATGTCGATTACAAACAGAACGTTTTGCTCGTTCCAAACATTGCATTACGATTCCAGCCAACGGACACAATGATGGAAGAGTACAGAAAGAATATGGAGAAAGAAATGGCGAACTTGCCCGACAGTATTAAGAAAAGATTCCAGGGTCAAGGAGGCGGCGGATGGCAAGCAAACCAGGGTGGCGGAAATTCCGGAGGAATGCCGATGGGCGGGGGAAATAATAGCGGAAGAAGAAGAAACTTCAACAGACTCTGGTATTTTGATAATAACGGCATGCTGAAAATGAGTCCGGTATTTGTTGGATTAACCGACGGCAAGAATACGGAAATCGTTAGAGGAAGAAACATTACAGAAGGCATGAAAGTTATTTCCGGCATAACCGAAAATGCAGCAGCTCAATCCGGTAGCAGTAACGTGTTCAACCCGCAGCAAAGCGGTTCAAGATTTGGAAGAGGATTCTAAAACTGGAGACTTCATATTGGAAAATATAATTATTAATACCAAAGACCTTGCCAAGACATACAAAGTCGGCGACATCGATGTTCCAGCATTAAGGCACGTTAATCTTACTATAAGAGAGGGAGAGTTTGTTGCAATTATGGGCGCTTCGGGTTCCGGTAAATCCACTCTAATGAATTTACTAGGCTGTCTTGATATGCCTACTTCGGGTGAATATTTTCTTGATGGACACAATACAAGCAAGATGAGCAAGAATGAATACGCCGATATACGAAATCAGAAAATCGGTTTTGTATTTCAGGGATTTAATCTTCTGCCCCGAACAACGGCACTTGAAAACGTAGAATTACCTTTGATGTACGACCGTGCTGGAAAAATTAAAGATCAATCCAAACAAGCGACCGAAGCCTTGAAAAGAGTTGGACTTGGTGATCGTATGCATCATATTCCCAGTCAATTATCCGGGGGTCAGCAGCAAAGAGTTGCCATTGCCCGCGCACTTGTTAACGAACCAGCAATGATTCTTGCCGATGAGCCTACAGGGAATCTGGATAGCAAAACATCGGTTGAAGTTTTTAATCTCTTTCAAAAATTGAACGATGAAGGAATAACGATTGTAATGGTTACTCACGAAAGAGATTTTGCCTCGTTTGCTAAACGCATTGTAGAAATGCGCGATGGACGGGTGATAAAAGATTATTTTATCAAAGACCGTTTGAACGCTGAAGAAAAATTAAAAAAAATCGAGGCGGAAGCAATTATAGAAGATTAAAGGAAGCATACTATGAAGGCAAAAGTAATTCTTGAAGTAGCTACAAAAAGTATTTTAAAATCGCGATTGAGAAGTTTACTTACTGCGCTGGGAATAATAATTGGTGTAGCAGCAGTTGTTGTAATGGTTGCAATTGGAGACGGCGCACAATTAAAAGTTGAACAGCAAATCGCATCGCTAGGAACCAATTTGATAATAATTACACCCGGAGCGTCGAACACCGGCGGTGTTAGAGGCGGTGCAGGAACTTTTAACAGATTTACATTCGACGACGTGGATAAAATCACATCTCAATCTACTCTTGCAAAAGCTGTTTCACCGGTTGTTATGGCAAGAGCACAGATAGTTGGCGGAATTGGAAATTGGTTTACAATTGTTCAGGGAGTTTCACCGGATTACCTCGATATCCGGGAATGGCCTTTGCAAAGCGGAGAATTCTTTACCGATAGGGATGTAACGGCTAGAAGTAAAGTCTGCATCTTAGGTACCGATGTTGTAAAAAACTTATTTCCTAACAACGATCCGATAGGGCAAACAATAAGAATTCGGAGTGTGCCTTTCAAAATAATCGGGGTGCTTACATCCAAAGGTCAATCTTCTGTTGGAACAAGTAATGATGATGTTATATTGGCTCCATCGCGAACAGTCTTAGATCGTCTTGCGGGAGGAAAATTCATTAGTTCAATTCAGGTAAATGCACAATCGAGCGAAAAAATTCCTGCTACTATAGACGAACTAAAAAGCATAATGAGAGAATCACATAAACTTACGCTGGGCGAGCCTGACGATTTTACAATTCGGGACCAATCAGATATCACCGAGGCAGCAACACAAACATCGCGCGTGCTTACCATACTTCTTGCATCGGTTGCGGGTGTATCGCTTGTTGTAGGTGGTATAGGCATTATGAACATAATGCTTGTATCGGTTACAGAAAGAACGCGCGAAATTGGAATTCGCCTTTCTATCGGTGCTAGAGCATCGGATATTTTGATTCAATTTTTAACCGAAGCTATTGTGCTAAGTCTGACAGGAGGAATAATAGGTGTACTTCTTTCTTTTTTAATAACTTATCTATTGAATACTTATACGGATCAATCGGCTTATATAAAACCGCAGGTGATAATGATTGCATTCGGGTTTGCGGGCGCTATCGGAATATTTTTTGGATTCTACCCGGCGCGCAAAGCTGCGGCACTCAACCCGATTGATGCCCTTAGATATGAATAACGAACACAAAAATTTTTGTTCACAAAAATCCCGGAATGATCCGATGAAATTCAAAGCAATAATTCTTCTACTACTTTTTTCTTTCATAAATGCGAAAGAATCGAACGCTCAAGAAAAAATCACATTGAGTCAGGCAATATTAATCGCTCTGAATCAAAACACTTCTATTATAAAAAGCACGAACAGTCTTCAAACTTCGAACGCTTCAATAAAAAATGCATACGGAAGTTTAATTCCAACATTGAATTTTAACAGCGGCTGGAATTGGCAACGAACGGTCAATAGTCAAGGAGCAACGGTTGTTAACTTTTTTGGTGAAGCGCAAAAATTAGGGCCAACAATAACCGATACAAGAAACTATTCGCTATCGTTGAACGGGAACGTTATACTTTTTGACGGATTATCTACACTCACAAATATCAGCTTGCAAAAAAACAATCTTCAAACGGCTAAGTACGATCTGGAAAAACTTCGACAAGACGTTGTTCTTCAAACGGTAAATCTTTTTGTGGCCGTAATCAACTACGAAAAGATTTTAAGCTTTCAGCAGGAGGATCAGAAATACAATTCGGATCTGCTCAGCAAAATAAAAGAAATGTACGATCTTAAGATGGTTACCAACTCGGATCTTTACGCCCAGGAATATCAAACTTCAAACTCACAACTTGCATACTTGCAAGCCAGGAGCAATTTCGAAAAAGCAAAGATCAGCCTGCTAAACTATTTATCCAAAGATGTGCTGAAAGATTATTCTTTCGAGATGGATTCTACTTATTACATGCCGGAAGTTTCCAAAGACTTGAACGATATGCCGGCTGTTTACCAGACAGCATTGGACAATAGAAATGATTACCTAAGCCAGAAAGGGAAATTGATAAGCGCAGAATACCAATTAACGATTGCGCAAAGCGGGCTCTTTCCAAGTTTGACAGGCAATTATACACTTTCTACTAGTTCTATTTCTCCAGCCGATTTGTTTGCGAGAAAAATTTACAATCTCGGGCTCTCGTTAAACTTTCCGATCTTTTCACGTTGGACTACCGATTTTTCTATTCAATCTGCCCAGGTACAAATTCAAAATACAAAAGAAGATTTAAGAGCGTTGGAACGTCAAATTAGAAGCGATGTAAAAAATGCCGTGATCGATTTACAGACCGTGGAGCTTCAGCGTGATGTGACGAGAGCAGCCGTCAAATCTTCAAAAGAAACATGGTCTATTAAGAGGAATTCTTACATAATTGGATCGGCAACCTTCATTGATCAACAACAAGCATACAGAGATTACGTACAGGCAATGAATAACGAAATTGCAGCCGAGTCGAATTATGTTTACAAACAATTTGGACTTTTAAGCGCGATTGGATTGTTGAAAACAAATTGATCTAAATACGCTTAACTATTACACAGCGCCGGAATTATTTTCCGGCATTTTTATTTTTCACTAATCCTTAAAGCTGCAAACTTTAGATAAGTTGTTTCTTCCATTGCCGGTAACGATGGATGATCCATTGAAGCATTGTTAAAATAAAAAAGCTGGATTTGTTTGCCGGTTTTAATTGCTGCATTGTTAAGAATATCCAAAAACATTTCTTCTTTTAGGTGGTAAGAGCATGATGAAGTAAAAAGTAACCCGCCATTGTTAAGCAGCTCTATTGCAAGACGGTTTAGCTTTTCGTAGCCTTTGACCGCTTTTGCTAAATTCTTTTTGCTTTTAGCAAAAGCAGGCGGATCTAAATTTATTATGTCAAACGCTTTTTTCCCAGCTTTACATTTTTCAAGATAATCGAACACATCGTTTTGAACAAAGTCAGCGGCAATACTAAAACCGTTCAACACAAAATTCTGCCCGACATTTTTTATTTCCTCAACGGATGAATCTACAAATGTTACTTCAGCCGCACCGCCAAGCGCTGCATGTAAACCGAAACCGCCCGAGTTACAGAAGCAATCGAGAAAAGTTCTACCGGTGCAAAATCGTTCAATAAAACTGCGGTTATCGCACTGATCAAAATAAAAACCGGTTTTGTGGCCCGTTGCAAAATTGATTTTGTAATTTATATAGCCATCTGAAATTATTTCTTCATTCGTACACCCAAGCAATATTCTGTCTTCTGCCGGCAGTTTTTCCAACTTGCGGAAGTATTCTTCATTTTTAGTCAAAATATTCTTCGCCGAAAAATCCTTTTTTAGAATTTCTGCCAATAGTTCTAAATTCTTTTCTATTCCGGCTGAGTAAACTTGAAGAATAAATGTGTCGTTGTATTTGTCAATTATCAATCCGGGCAGAAAGTCGCTCTCGCTGAAAACCATTCTGAATGAATTACGGTTAGAATAGACTTTTTTGCGAAGCTCAAAAGCATTCCGAAGCCGCTTCCTAAACATTTCATCGAGATCAATTTCTTTTTCGTATGAAATAATTCTTACAGCTATTAACGAATTGGCGTTGTAAAATCCTAAGCCAATAAAATTATTTCTGAAGTCGTACACTTCGACAACGCCGCCATTCTGCATTTTACATTCCGAACTCTCCACCACATTTTCAACACTCTGAATTTCATTGCTGAAAATCCAGAGATGCCCTTGTTTAACCCTTCTTTCTTCGTTCTTTTTAAGAATAACTTTGCTCAAACTTTTCACCATCATTTTGAATTTCACTCCGGAATATTAATGAAAATTTTTACGGAGTGATAAAACAAAATACGTTTGAAATTTCCCGGTTTTCTTTTCGTCTTCACGCACCTATTCTCGCCAATTAATCATAAATTTGAACATAAATTTTTCGATGATTTATTGTGACACCGTTACAAGCTCTGATAAAATATTTTAATCATCCGTCTTTCCGTGGCGAGCAGGAGAATATTATCAATCGTTTGGTAAATGAACGTAAACACTGTTTGGTTCTAATGCCAACAGGCGGCGGTAAATCGATCTGCTACCAATTACCGGCAATGATGTTTGAAGGCGGGACAATTGTTGTCAGTCCCTTAATTGCATTGATGCAAGACCAGGTTGATGCACTGAAAAAGAAAAACATTCCGGCAGAATTTATCAATTCAACAGTTACACCAGTACAAAGAGAAGAAAGATTGCGAAAGTTTGTAGAAGGAAAAACAAAACTTTTGTATATAACACCGGAAAGATTCCGCAAGCAAGAATTTATCGAAGCCATTAAAACTGCCAATGTTTCGATGATGGCTGTTGATGAGGCTCATTGCATTTCAGAATGGGGGCATGATTTCCGGCCGGACTATTCGCGGATCGCCGAGTTCAGAAAGATTCTAAATGATCCTTTAACAATTGCGCTCACAGCAACTGCAACTCCTGCTGTTCAAAAAGATATTATCGCAAAACTTGGACTCCAGAAAAATGAAATAAAGATTTTTCACGAAGGAATTCATCGACCCAACCTGCGTTTGGAAACCACTGACATTTACGACGAGAAAGAAACATTGAACGGGATTTTCAAAATTCTGGATAAATATGACGGTCCCGGAATAATATACTTTGCTTTGATAAAGAAACTGGAATATTATTCTCAAATACTCGGCGATAAAGGTTACCGGCACTGCATTTACCACGGAAAGCTTGATGCACAAAAACGAAAACAAACGCAACGCGATTTTCTTTCCGGCAAAGTAAACTTAATTCTTGCAACAAACGCTTTCGGGATGGGAATTGATAAACCCGATATACGTTTTGTAATTCATGCCGAGGTTCCGTCTTCTATCGAATCGTACTATCAGGAAATCGGTAGAGCCGGCAGAGACGGGAAAGATTCTCTCTGCATGCTGCTTTACAATCAGCAGGATTTATATACGCAAATGGAATTTATAAAATGGGCTAATCCTGATGCCAATTATTATTTGCGCATGTTCGATCTTCTGCAGAATAATTTGGAACGCGCAAACTCGGAAGGGATTGATTACCTGCGCGAACAGATGAGTTTCAGAGATAGAAACGATTTTCGCGTTGAAACTGTTCTGGCTATGCTGGATAGATACGGTGCAACGGAAGGCGCTGTTGAAACAAAAAATTTAAAAATTGTGAATGAACTTCCGCATCAGCTTCAAGACGATCATTATCTGAAAGAAAAACTCACCAGCGATAACAAAAAGCTTCTCTCTGTAGTCAATTATTTTAAATCAATTACATGCAGACGGGTTTTTATTTCCGACTACTTTGGTTTTCCCGGCGAACCGGCATGCGGAAATTGCGATGCATGTAATTTAAATTTCCGCTAACTTTTCAACAGCGGCAATACTTTTTCTTATATTTGCTTCAGTAATTTTCACATTAATTATAAGGAATACAGAATGCGTTTCAGGTTAATGATAATTTCGGTCTTCACAATTTTTGTTTTGATGGCTTGCTCAAAGAAGGAAGAACAAAATCAACAAACCGCCGCGGTAAAAGCGAACGTTCATCAAGTTGTTGTAGAAGAAGCTATTCAGGTGAGCGGATACACTTACATTCGCGCCAAAGAAGATAAAAAAGATTATTGGATCGCCGCTTCAACAATGGATACAAAACCGGGCGAAACATTGTATTACGAAAATGCAATGGAAATGAAAAATTTTGAGAGCAAAGAATTAAAACGAAAATTCGATTCTATCTTTTTTGTAGATAACATGAGCAAGATTCCGCCTGCTAATGCCGGTTCATCTATTAAAGCAACACCGCAGAAACCAAACATCGAAAAGCAGAATATCACTGTTGAAAAAGCAAGCGGCGGTGTAACGATTTCCCAGATTTTCGGAGGAATTAATTCTTATGCTAACAAAGTGGTTACAATTAAAGGCAAGGTTGTAAAAGTCAACAACGGAATAATGAACAAGAACTGGATTCACATTCAAGACGGAACCAGCAACGGCATAGATTACGATTTAACTGTTACGACAAATGAAACATTGAACATCGGTGATATTGTTACGCTACAAGGCACAGTTGCTGTGAATAAAGATTTTGGTTACGGCTACTCGTACAAAATTCTCTTAGAAGACGCAAGAAAGCTTTAGAATTTTTTAGCTTGTAGAAAGATCTGAAAAATTCAAAAGTGATAAACGATTTTTAGGGTGCTTCTTGTAAATAAAAAAGTACTGTTTCAAAAGTTGTCTGCCAATTAATAATGTATGTAAAAAAACCTTTTGATTTTTACTCTGTAGATTCGGATATTCTTGCAGGATTTTGTACCGTCAACTATCTCTCTTGAAAATTCTACATTGTCGATAGATCGGAGGAAAAATGAGTGGTAAACTAGCCAGCATTTTATTTCTTGCAATTTGTATTGTTATTTCTGCATTAATTTTTACACGAATAGTTGCACCAAATGAAGGCGGAATTGCTTTTGCAACAGCTCTTGTGGTACTTGGAGTTTTATCTGACGGATTCAAAAGAAAACCACAAAGAAGCAGGTAAACAAAAAAGTATCGTTAATAGAATAACCGCCGGTAGTACCGCCTTGCCGTAAAAGATTTTTTCCCGGGATCAAATCAATCGAGAATCATTTCCAGCGATTGCCTATTTTTAAAAGTAAAATGAGTGATATACAATGAATAATTTCTGGGAAACCAGGTATCTGGGAAACACAGCACATGATTACTTTGTAGCTGCGTCCGTCATCATCCTATCCATAATTGTATCGCAAGTGATTAAAAAAATTATTCTGGCTAAAATTCAAAAAAGGAAATTGGAAGGAAATGGTAAACGATATCAGTTCATTTCCAAAAGCATTAGTCGATTCTTAATTCCAGCGCTCTACTTCGGTGCAGGTTATATTGCATTGCTGTTTTTAAATTTCGGAAAAACATCCAGCAAGATAATTGAGACTGTTTACGAAGTTCTTTTAACAATTTTTGTGATCAGATTTTCCATTGCAGCGCTTGGTTATTTTCTCAGCAAGTATTTCGAGGAGAAAAGAGGTTTAGAGGAAGGGAAGAGATTAACGCCCTTAATTTCTTTTCTGAATTTTATGATATGGATAACCGGCTTACTTTTTCTTCTAGATAATCTCGGCTTTCAAATTTCAACTATAGTTGCGGGACTTGGAATCAGTGGTATCGCAGTGGCTCTGGCTGCTCAAGCGATTCTTGGAGATCTCTTTAGTTATTTTGTAATATTTTTCGATCGGCCGGTTGAAATCGGCGATTTTATTACGTTCGAAGGTAAAGCAGGAACGATAGAAAAAATTGGAATCAAAACAACGCGCGTGCGCTCGTTATCCGGCGAACAATTGATTGTTGCAAATTCGAAACTCACAAGTTCGATTCTTCACAATTATAAACGTATGGAAACAAGAAGAATCGTGTTTAACCTTGGCGTTACATATCAAACTAAATCAAAGCAACTCAAGATGATTCCCGGTATAATCAAAAGCATAATTGCAAAACAAGAACTGGCTAAGTTCGACCGCGCACATTTTCAAAGTTTCGGCGATTCAAGTCTCAATTATGAAATAGTCTATTTCATCTTGAGCGCTGACTACACGAAATACATGGATATTCAGGAAGAAATTAATCTTGAGATATATGATCAATTCAAAAAGCTCGGAATTGAATTCGCGTATCCAACACAAACACTATTTGTGAATAAACAGAAATAATTCTTCGGCGAGAAGAAAAATCATTCCATATAAACCTCATCTGAAAGAGCTTGCAAGGGAACTCCGAAAAAATAGTACGTTAGCCGAAATAATGTTGTGGAATGAATTGATGAAATTATTTACTTACATACGGATTCATAACTATGCCGATATTTCGATAGGACCTCGTCGAGTTCGGTCGGGCAGCTCGGTATCGGTATCGAAATGACAAATGATATCTTTCAAAGATCTTCACAAAGTTTAATTCCCAAAATTTCTTTATTCTTGCACCACTAAAATTTAATTCTTAACGGAGTTTAAGTGGCAAACGAACCGAACAAAATAATCTACTCGATGATTGGCATAAGCAAGTATTACGATAAAAAAATAATTCTAAAAGATATTTACCTTTCATATTTCTATGGTGCAAAAATTGGCGTGCTGGGATTGAACGGCGCCGGCAAAAGTTCTCTTCTTAAAATTCTTGCCGGCGTTGATAAAGATTTTAACGGAGAAACTGCGGTCTCACCTGGATTCACAATCGGTCTACTCGAGCAGGAACCGGAGCTGGATAACGATAAAACTGTAAAGCAAATTGTGGAAGAAGGTGTTCGGGAAGTTGTTGACCTTCTTCGTGAGTATGATGAAATCAATTCGAAGTTCGGCGAAGAAATGACCGACAATGAAATGAACACGTTAATCGAAAAACAAGCAAAGGTACAGGAAAAGTTAGATGCGATGGGTGCGTGGGACCTGGATTCAAAATTAGAAATGGCGATGGACGTACTCGGCTGTCCACCATCAAACACTCCTGTAAAAGTTTTATCCGGCGGCGAAAGAAGACGGGTTGCAATATGCCGTTTGCTGCTGCGCAGGCCGGATATTCTTCTTCTCGATGAACCGACAAACCATCTTGATGCCGAAACCGTAGCATGGCTCGAAGCAGAACTAAACCGTTATGAAGGAACAGTTATTGCAGTTACCCACGATCGGTATTTTCTTGATAATGTAGCCGGATGGATTTTAGAACTTGACCGCGGCGAAGGAATTCCGTGGAAAGGAAATTATTCATCCTGGCTGAATCAAAAACAAAACCGGCTTCTTCAAGAAGAGAAAAAAGAAACCGAGCGCCAAAAAACTTTACAGCGGGAATTAGAATGGATCAAAATGTCTCCGCGCGGCAGACATGCAAAATCGAAAGCGAGAATCAGCTCGTACGAAGAAATGCTGAATGAAGAAAACGAAAAGCGTCGGAAAGATTTGGAAATTTACATCCCAGCCGGCCCACGCCTTGGCGATGTGGTGATTAACGCTGAAAGTGTTTCGAAAGGTTACGGAGACAATCTTTTGTTTGAAAACTTAAATTTCAAATTGCCGCCCGGAGGAATTGTTGGAGTCATTGGTCCAAACGGCGCCGGCAAAACAACTTTGTTCAAAATGATTGTTGGACAGGAAAAACCGGATTCCGGTTCATTTAAAATTGGTGAAACAGTTAAACTTGCATACGTCGATCAAAGTCGCGATATACTTGACCCGGATAAAACCGTTTGGGAAATGATTTCCGGTGGAAGCGAAGTAATCGAACTTGGCAAACGGCAAATTAATTCCCGCGCGTACGTCGGCCAATTCAACTTCACCGGTTCCGATCAGCAGAAAAAAGTCGGCGTGCTTTCAGGCGGCGAACGGAACAGAGTTCATCTTGCAATCGCTTTGAAAGCCGGCGCTAATGTAATTCTTCTCGACGAGCCTACAAACGATCTCGATGTTAATACAATGCGTGCACTCGAAGAGGCTTTGCTGAATTTCGCCGGATGCGTCGTGATTATTAGTCACGATAGATGGTTCATGGACAGAATTTGCACTCATATTTTATCATTCGAGGGAGACAGCAAAGTGGTTTGGTTCGAAGGCAACTTTTCGGATTATCAGGAAAACCGGAGAGAACGTTTAGGCAAAGATGCTGATGTTCCGCACAGGGTGAAGTACAAAAAATTAACAAGGTAGTACCTAAAAGTTCTCTCGAGCCAACATTGATGATATCTTACGCTTTTGTTGTTTACAATTGAAGTTTGTTAAACCTCTCTTTATATTTAATTTGTAAAACAACAGGTAGTAAATGAATCTTGACAAGGATCTTCAATCAATTCAGGAAGCACGAACGTTAGCTGCAAAAGCAAAAGAGGCACAGCTCGAATTCAAACACTACAATCAGGAACAGGTCGATAAAATTGTTAAAGCTATGGCAGACGCCGGCTTCAAAGAAGCTGAACGACTCGCTAAAATGGCTCACGAAGAAACCGGCTTCGGAAAAGTTGAAGACAAGATTATCAAAAATCAGTTTGGCACACGCGACGTCTGGGAGTCGATCAAAGATCTGAAGACAGTCGGAGTAATAGAAGTAAAGAAAGAAGGAAAAGTTTTAAAGATTGCAGAACCTATGGGAGTAGTTGCGGCTTTAATTCCTTCTACAAATCCAACATCCACAGCAATGTTCAAAGCAATCATTTCGTTGAAATGCAGAAATGGAATTGTAGCATCTCCTCATCCTAAAGCTGTTAATTGCACTGCAGAATCGTTGAGAATACTTTCCGATGCAGCAGAAAGAGCCGGAGCGCCAAAAGGTTTGATTCAATGCATGACCGAATCAACACTCGAAGGAACAGATGCTTTGATGAAGGATAAAAATATTGCCGTCATCCTGGCAACAGGAAGTACGCCGATGGTTCGTGCCGCTTACAGTTCTGGCAAACCCGCTTATGGTGTAGGACCGGGAAATGTTCCGGCATTTATAGAACGAACAGCAAATTATCAGAAAGCTGTTGCCGATATTATTTACGGAACAACTTTTGACAATGGTGTTTTGTGTTCGTCCGAACAAGCAATGATTGTTGACCGCCCGATCCGCGAAAAAGTGATTGAAGAAGCAAAAAAATTGGGAGCTTATTTTGTAAACGCAGATGAAAAAAGAAAATTAGAAGATAAAGTTGCCCGCGGTGCAAGACTGAATGCCGATATTGTTGGTAAATCCGCTGCATGGATTGCCAATTACGCCGGGTTCAGCGTACCGGAAAAAACATCGGTGCTAATTGCAGAATGCAGCATGGTAGGAAAAGATGAACCTCTGTCGATCGAAAAACTTTCGCCGATGCTGGCATTTTATTCTGCCGATGGCTGGCTTGAAGGATGTCACCGTTGCATCGAACTTCTTCAGTTCGGCGGTATAGGTCACACCATGGCAATTCATTCCAACGACAAAGAAATTATTATGAAGTTTGCTTTAGAGAAACCGGCATTCAGAATTGTAGTTAACACACCGTCTTCTATTGGTGCGGTTGGCTACACAACCGGATTAATGCCTTCTATGACTTTAGGTCCCGGGACCTGGGGAGGATCAATAATATCTGAGAATGTTTCTGCGATGCACATGATGAATGTAAAAACTTTGGCATTTGAAACACGGCCGGTTAATTCTGGCAACTGTGTTACATCGTTCGATCTTCCAACAAATATTACTTCGAAGAGTGCCACAACGCATGATGGAAATTTCACACGAATGATTGAAGAAAGACTCCGGGCACGCGCTGGAAATCCATCGGCTAATCCGCTTGGTAATGTAAGCAGAAAAGGAGGAAACGTTACTCAACCGGCTTCATACGGAAGCGGGATTAGCGAAGAGGAGATTCAAAAAATTATTCGAGAGTTCAACAAGTAGGGCTTATCTTGCAAAACTGATGTAACGCAAGGTTTGGACCCGACAAATGGATTTTTGTTGTTTTAGAGAAAATAGCCGTTTCCCAATTTAAATTTTCCACGGTCTATCAAACCCTTCGCAAGATGAGTTACATAACTTCTTTTTGCTCAAGAGTAGCGGTCCAGCCGGAATTTTTCGCCGAGGTACAGTTTTCTAACATCAGTGTCTTCTGCAAGATGGTGGGCTTGCCCTTCTTTAAATATCTGACCATTAATTAAAATATAAGCTCTATCTACAATGCTTAACGTTTCATGAACGTTGTGGTCGGTAATAAGAATACCAATACCCTTATGTTTAAGATTTGCAACGATAAGCATAATGTCTTCGACTGCAATCGGATCGATACCGGCAAATGGTTCATCCAGTAAAATAAACTTTGGTTCGGTTGCAAGAGCACGCGCTATTTCTGTTCTTCGCCTTTCACCACCGCTGAGCTGATATCCCAAACTTTTACGAACATGTGAAATTCCCAATTCGACTATAAGTTTTTCTTGTCTTTCTTTTCTTTGTTCAGGAGTTAATTCCATCATTTGAAGAACAGCCATAATGTTGTCTTCAACAGATAATCTTCTGAATACGGATGCTTCCTGCGGCAGATAGCCAATTCCCATTTTCGACCGTTTGTACATAGGCTCGCCGGTTATTTCGCGGTTCTCCAGAAAAACTTTGCCTTCGTTCGGTTTTATCATGCCTACAACCATGTAAAATGTAGTAGTCTTACCGGCGCCATTTGGTCCCAGAAGTCCAACAACTTCTCCCTGTTGAACTTGAACAGAGACTTTGTTAACAACGGCTCTTTTCTTGTAAACCTTTTTAAGGTTTTCGCTTCGGAGAATTAATTTTTCCTGCATAAAATCGAGAATCCTTAATTAAGTATGAAAGTACATCTTTTCGTGTAAACAGTAAATTTTCTTTAGCCGGTCTCTTAGAAAATATTCTGAAAGTCGGAATAGTAAAATCTTTTTCTTTTCCAGCTATCGTGTTTTCGGGATGATATTCGCTTGCCGGCTTGCCGTAAAGACGAACATCGTTCACTTCTTTATTCTTGAAAAATATTTTTGCCCGTTCGGAGCTCGACTTCAACAAACCGTTCGGTTCCTCGTCTTCGTAAAGATAATATATACTCAGTACATTTCCTTCCACTTCCGTTCTTTCAAGATCGCCATTATTGAAAAACAATTTTATTTTTTTGCCCGAGACTTGGTCGAACCGGTTTACAGAATCTTTGTTGGTTGAGATTATCGATGCATTGAACCTTATGTCCATCCAATCCAGTCTGTTGTCTTTCAAATAAACGAAAATTGAATCGCCTGTAAGCTGTGTATTTTCATTCCAAACAACCGGTGGAGACGAATCGTTTTCTCTTCTGAATGTTTGAAGCGACTGTTCCTGCCGGTAGTAAAATGTCTGTCCGTTTATGGATGCAAAATTTTGTCTTAGAATTCTAACCGAGTCCGTTGCGATAAGTCTTTTTGTGCTGTCATCGTAAGCTTCCATCAGTTTAGATGAAATCAAAAGTGTGTCCAGCATTCCGGTTGAAGTGGTATCGATCTTAACCAAAAACGGCGAGCCGGAAATACGCGAGTATTTGTTCTCATCATGGTTCTCAAGTTCGTTTCCGAAAATTGCAAGCTTGTTATTTGGATCGTAAATCCGCACGTGTTTATATGCATAAGTTATTTTTTCATTTCGAAAATGAATCAAGCTATCGGACAAAACTGTAGACGCTGTATCCTGCACAATTACGTTCCCGACCGCAATTGATTTATCGCTGTTGTCGTAGTAATCAAGTTTATCGGAGATTAGAGTAGAAAGCGAATCCACCAGTTTAACGTTGCTGTAAAAATAAGAATGCTTTTCATCAAAATAATAGTAGCCGTTAACCGAACTGAGTTGAACATGTCCGTCAGTCAGCCAGATATTGCTAATGGAATACGCTGTTTTCGTGTCACCGTAATAAAATCCGCGATCGGTTTTGATAACAATGCTGTCTTGCGTTACAACAACGTTACCGATAAGCTCCACTTGATTGCGCGCAATGTATTGAATTGCTTTGTCGCAAGTAATTCTAACCGCACCCTGGGTTATTACCACATGTCCGTGAACTTCTCTAACGTTTTCGCCGTTTATCATTTTTCCAACCAGAGTGTCACCGTTCACATTAATGCGGTTATCTTCCTGCGCAGATGCAATGCCGTAAATCAAAATTAACATTATGAAAGAGGTGAACAGAAATTTCATTTCTTTTTTTTGTCTGATAATGTTGATGAATACGTCACGTTGAAAATTACGTAATTGCTAAGATGTTGATCCGATTCGAAACCGAATCCTTCAATAATTTCTTTAGGAGATGTAATCGTAACAAATTTATCTGTAACAATTTTTTGATCTTTGTTACGCCACATCAATTCGCTGGTTTTCAGAACAACGCCGCTGTCGTTTTGAGCGACAACACTATCCATCGCGAACATATTTTGAGTGACATCGTCAACTTTTCCTTTGAGAGAGGTTAACACAGAGGTTTTTTTCTGTTCCGGATTGTAAAAATCTATTTTAACTCCGTCTAGAAATGTGACTTTCTGCTTGTCATACATTCTCAAATGATTTGTGAACAGAATCGCCTTGATTTTGCCTGAATCGGTAAACATTATTTTAGAGTTCCAGCTTTCGTTAGAAGGAATTTCTCCCTGAATTTCAGATTTATCGATTTGCGGCTGAATCTTCTCTTCCGAACAGGAGCCCGCCATAACTAAAATAATTATTGCCAGTAAGATTTTTTTCATCGTGACTGAAGGCCCAGCTTTACCAAATCGTGCAGGTGAAGAATGCCCTCGGGTCTATTATTTTCATCAACAACAGGCAGAGAGGTTATGTTGTAAGTTTCCATTTGCTGAAGAGCAAACGAGGCTAAAAATTCTTTGCTTATTGTTTTTGGCTGGTGTGTCATCACATCTGCAGCAGTAAGATTTTTTATATCGAGAGTTTTTTCAAGCAGCCTTCTAAGATCGCCGTCGGTAATTACGCCTACAAGAATATCGCTGTTGTTCAGTACGCACGTTGCACCCAATCTTTTCGAAGTGATTTCAAGAATCGTATCTTTAATAGAAGTATTTTCATGAACCCTGGGTAAATTTTTACCGGTTATCATTATCTCGGAAATTTTCAGCGATAGTCTTTTTCCCAAACTTCCTCCAGGATGAAGCAGAGCAAAATCTTCGGCTGTAAATCCGCGCATTTCCAAAAGAGCAATTGCAAGCGCATCTCCCATTACAAGTGCTGTTGTTGTAGATGCGGTTGGTGCCAGGTCGTGAGGGCAGGCTTCTTCTTTGACACTGACATTTAGAACGAGATCGCATTCCTTTGCTAAATTTGAATTCGGTTCACCGAGCATTCCTATAATTGTAACATCAATTCTTTTGAACATCGGAATTAACCGTAGAAGTTCTTCGGTATGACCGCTTTTAGAAATTAGAATTACAATATCGTCTTTGCGAACCATTCCAAGATCGCCGTGCAGAGCATCGGTAGGATGCATGTAAATAGCTGCTGTGCCGGTTGAGTTCATAGTTGCAACAATTTTCCTTGCGATGATTCCGGATTTTCCCATGCCGGTAAAAACAACGCGCCCTTTTGAATTATAAATCATTTGAACGGTCCGGGAAAACTTTTTGTCGATTCTGTCTTTTAAATTAAGAACAGCCTCTCCTTCTATTTCAATGACCTGCCTTCCTTTTGCAATGATCTGGTTTTCTGTCACCTAAGCCTCTAATTTTTTTTGAAACCGAAAATTGTTTTTTTCTCCCGATCGTCTTTTTTCTCGAATAGACGATAATCAAGTTCAATTCTATTCCAATGTCTGTTGTAAACAAGAAACCCTTGAGCTAATTGTTCGTCGGTAAAATCTTCTGTGCTCGTGAAAAGTCTGCCCGGATTCAAAGCGGTTTCCGGATCTTTATCCTCCAAAAGAATCATTAGCTCATTGTAGTAGTTTGTAACCGGCACAAAATGATTGATACCACTCTTGGAATTGTAAATCCAGATTTTTTTGTGAACCGGTGCAATTGCCAGAACCAATTCATCGCGTATTAGATGAATTTCGCGAACGAACGAATTATCCGACGGTGCCTTTTGCCCGGGCAGCCAGGTTGAGTAGGTCCAAATTTTTGTTAGATGAAGATTATCCGGAATCTTTTCGCCCATAATGCTTTTTATATCAACTTCAACCTGATCGTCGAACTCTTCATGTATCGTTACATAAATATTGGCTTCTTCAAAAGCAATGTTTGAAATGGCAAATACAGGCGATGACGGATCTTCGAGGTCTACCACATCGTTCTCGTCACCCAGAACAAGATTTCCTTCACCGAATCTTCCGTAACCGATTATGGAACGGTTTTCAATTAAGTCGCGGTATTTTTTGTAACCGATTTTGTCTTCCGGCAATGCCGTGAATAGCCAGTTCTTTTCTATTTCGGTGAGGCTGCGTGGAAATTCTTCATCAGAGTATTGTTGCACGTTTTTCAATCTCCTTTGATCTCAGAAGATAACCTGTAATTTCATTTAACAATTCCACACAGCTTTCTGATTTGGAAACAAAAGTTACCTCGCGCTTCACTTCTCTTCTGCTAGTCGACGGCGCGGCAGAAACTCTGCATTTCTTCAGAAGAGGAATATCGAGCAAATCGTCTCCAATATAGAAGACGTTTCCATAGTCGAGTGATACTGTATCCAGAAATTTTTCAACAGCGCTTACTTTATCCAGAGCGGAAGAGATTACTTTTAGCCCGTCTATTGTCTTAAGTTTCTCAATCACATCGTCTGCTTTGCGTGCCGTCACTATTCCAAAACGAACCCCGAGTCTCTGAAATTCGTCGCTCGCATTTTTAATTGCTTTAAAACATCGATCGTCTGGTAAATTATTTTTCAGTAAAACACCTTCCAGATCAAACAAAAAAATTTTTATGCCGTTGAATTTTGTTTCAATTTCACTTTTCATTCTTTACTAAGCCGTCAATTTGTTTAATCAAGATCAATAATTTTTTAAGTTTCTGAAGTGGCAATTGACTTGCTGCGTCGCTTAAAGCTTTCGATGGATCGGGATGAACTTCGAGGAAGAGACCGTCGACGCCGACAGCAACCGCAGCTTTGGCAATAGTCGGAATAAAACGGGCATCGCCGCCGGTTACACCGCTGTTGCTCGGCAATTGAACAGCATGTGTGGCATCCATAATTACCGGGTAGCCAAATTCTTTCATTATTTCCAGCCCGCGCATATCAACAACTAAATTATGATAGCCAAAAGTGGTTCCGCGTTCTGTAAGTAGGATTTTGTTGTTTCTAGTCGATTCAATTTTTTCGATAACATGTTTCATATCGTGGGGGGCAAGAAACTGCCCTTTCTTAACATTGATTGCTCTTCCAGTTTTTGCCGCTGCGCAAATTAAATCCGTCTGCCTTGAAAGGAATGCCGGTATTTGCAAAACGTCTACAACGGATGCAACAGGCTCAATCTCGCTTTGTTCGTGAATATCGGTTAGGATTGGAACCGAGAATTCTTTCTTCACTTTTTCTAGAATGTTAAGTGCTCTATCAAAATGAATTCCGGAAAACGATTTGATGCTGGAACGGTTTGCTTTTTTGTAGCTGGATTTGAAGATAAATGGAATATTCAGTTCACCGGCAATTTTTTTTATTTCTTCAGCGGTTTGCATTGTAATCTTTTCATTTTCAACAACACAGGGACCGGCAATCAATACCAGACTTGCATTATTTCCTATTTTGATTTTGTTTATTTGAACCATGTCTGTTTCGTTTTATTCTATTCGAACAATGTTTCCTGATCTTTTACTTTGCCTCGTTTTTTGTTGAACCGAATATAAGCTAAATCCGTAGCTTCTCTGCCGCGCGGTGTGCGCTGAATAAACCCCTGCTGAATTAAAAACGGTTCGTAAACTTCTTCGATTGTTCCGGCATCTTCGTTAACGGCAACAGACAGTGTATTCAATCCAACGGGTCCGCCGCCAAATTTTTCGATGATGGTGAGAATAATATCTTTGTCCATTTCATCCAGACCGAACTCGTCAACTTCAAGTGAATTTAAAGCCTTTTTAGTTACATCAAGGTCTATTGTTTTTCTGTTATCGAAATCTGCAAAATCTCTTGTTCGCCTCAACAAGCGGTTTGCAATTCGCGGTGTTCCCCGCGAACGTTTCGCCAATTCTTTTGCCGCATCTGTCTCAATTTTAATATCAAGCATTCTTGCAGAACGATGAATAATTTTATCGATCAGGTCGCTCTCGTAATAATCGAGACGCGACTTTATACCGAAACGATCTCTTAACGGTGCTGTTAACAATCCTGCACGAGTCGTTGCACCAATTAAAGTATAATGTGGAAGTTTTATCTGAACAGTACGTGCGTTCGGTCCGCTATCTATCATAATATCGAGCTTGTAATCTTCCATTGCAGAATATAAATATTCTTCCACAACCGGACTAAGCCGGTGTATTTCATCTATAAACAGAACCGATTTATCTTCAAGATTAGTTAGAATACCGGCGAGGTCTCCGGGTTTTTCTAAAACGGGACCGGATGAAATTTTTATTCTAACGCCGAGTTCATTTGCTATGATATGTGCAAGTGTGGTTTTTCCGAGACCCGGAGGGCCTGTTAACAAAACGTGATCGAGTCCTTCGCCTCTCTTTTTTGCGGCGCTGATAAAAACTTTTAGGTTGTCGGTAATTTTCGACTGGCCTGTAAAATCACCAAATGTTTTTGGCCTAAGTGAAACCTCAAATCTTTTTTCGTCATCCGAAACAATTGGATTTAGGTTTTCCGATTTTCGTTTCACTATTAACCTCGGAGATTAAACTTCAACTGTTGCAAGCTTACGTTTTTTCATAGTCTTAAGCTTTTCAATTATTGCCACCATCCCGATCATTAATACAATCAATAAGATTGCTGCCGATATGGATCCTATTGTATTTAAGGATTTGGAATAAAACATCCCGAAGCCGGGGATCCATGCGCTGCCGTATAGAATTACAATGTGAACAACGTAAATGAGCAGAGTATTTTTCCCCACTTGCTGAACAATATCGGGTATCGTTTCGATCCGAATTGAAATTAATGCCATCGCACCGTTTAAGATGGAAACGATGCCAAGACGGTAATAAACTAAAGAAACCGTATCCGAGAAGAATTCTTGATCGCTATGAAATATTGTTTGATCGATTACATTTACCAGGTACGAAATCAAAATAAGCAGAGCGCCCGTAACAAAAAGTTTATAACTAAATTCCGGTGAACGGTAACATTCCGGATTTTTTGCCAGATAGGTACCTAGAATTCCACCGGCAATAACGTAACCCGCCCACGGAAAAATTGGGAACAAAGAACCTGTACCCTGGTAAAGGTATGAGGCAAACGGAACCGGTAAATGGCTCGCCCAATTAACCGATTCTGTGAACCGGTATGCGACGAAAAAGAAAGTCACTCCAAAAACAAAAACCAGATACTCGTTCAAACGGTATCGTTCGGAGATGTAGGTCAAGAACAAAATCAAAAATAGACCAACACCAATTAGATGCAGAGCGTCAACAGTAAAAAAAGTGAGCCATTGCAAGTGAGTAACCTGGCTAAAATCGAACAGGCGTGGAGTTGGAAAACGAAGCACGTAGCCGATGAGAACCAGAATTAGAAATCTTCTGAATCCCTTAAAGACTCTCGGGTTTTCAAAAAAAGGCTTCGAATAAGATTTCAACAGGTATGTGAATGCAACACCGGATGTAAACATGAATATAGGCGCGGTAAAACCCCGTATGGTAAGCCATACATCGTACATTGACGAATCAAACGTTCGGTATTGATCCCCCAGAAACGTGTCGATGGTGTGGCCTTGAACCATCATCAGAACAGCCAGAGCACGCATTAAATCTACGAAAATAATTCTTTTGCGATAATTCGATGACAATTGGAACTACCTTTTATTTTGAAAGCAAAAATAACTAAAGAATAACATTTATTAAAATCCATTAAACATTCCATAACAAGAAAGCCCCCGATTCCTCGGAGGCTTAAACAAAAAATTTTTGTTCTTAGTTTCTCGGATGTTTTTCAACCCAATCTTTTAAGAACTTGACTATTTCAACAGTTGATGTGCCCGGAGTAAATAATTCGCCGATACCAATTTCTTTTAATTTTTTTAAATCGTCTTCCGGTATTATACCGCCACCGAACAGTAAAATATCGTCAACGTTTTTTTCTTTCATCAAATTCATGATCCGCGGAAAAATTGTCATGTGAGCGCCGGATAAGATACTGATACCGATTGCGTCAACATCCTCCTGAATTGCCGCTTCAATTATCATTTCCGGCGTTTGACGCAGTCCGGTGTAAATTACTTCCATGCCGGCATCGCGCAGAGCAGCTGCAACAACCTTTGCGCCCCTGTCGTGTCCATCCAATCCCGCTTTTGCAACCAGCACTCTAATTTTTCTTTCCATTTTTTCTCCTGAAGTTTAGCTGCAAAATTTAACCTATTAAAAATAATACCGGCTCGGCGAAAAGACAAACTTAACTACCAAACACATCACCCGACACATATTCATTTTTCGTTTAAACTCATTTAACCAAGTGATGTTACACAAGGTTTAGGCTAGACAAACGAATCTTTGTTGTTTTAAGGAAAATACTCGTTTTACTGTTATATTTTTTCATTGTAGAAGAAACTTTGCACAAGGTAAATAATTAATTTGGGAACAAATCAAAATTCTCTCCTGTTAGATTTATGTGACAAAACTTGACACGTTCTCAATTTCATAATTAAGTTTGTTAAGAAAATAAAAGGAGAGTTACCAATGAACGGCTTTAAGACAGTTATTCTTATGACCGCAATGATGGTTTTATTCATTCTTGTAGGAAGTTTGATTGGCGGAGAAAACGGAATGATGATTGCATTCGTAATTTCGCTCGCTATGAACTTTGGTTCGTACTGGTTCTCGGATAAAATTGTTTTGGCAATATACAGGGCACAAGAAGTAAGCAGAGAAGAATACCCCCAGCTTTATAATATAGTTGAAAAGCTATCGATGAAAGCCGGTTTACCAATGCCGCGCGTTTATGTTATGGATAATCCTTCGCCTAATGCATTTGCTACCGGCAGAAATCCAGAACACAGCGCTGTTGCCGTTACAACAGGTATTATGAAAATTTTAAACGCCGATGAACTTGAGGGAGTTATTTCACACGAACTTACACATGTTCAACATAGAGATATTCTTGTTGGCACTATCGCAGCAACATTAGTCGGAACAATTACATTTATTGCAAGAATGGCTGGATGGGCAGCAATGTTTGGCGGCGGCAGAAGTGAAAGAGACCGCGACAATGTTTTTGCCGACCTTGCTTTAATAATTATAGCGCCGATTGCCGCAATGTTGATTCAACTTGCCATTTCGAGATCGCGCGAGTATATGGCAGATGAAGGCGGCGCACAAATTTCCGGTAAGCCGCTTGCTCTCGCATCCGCATTAAACAAACTTTCTCATGCAACGGAGATCGTTCCTATGGCGAATGCGGGTACTTCATCTGCACACATGTTTATTGTTAATCCCCTCAGTGCAAAAACAATGATGAAATTATTTTCTACTCATCCGCCCATTGAAGATAGAATTGCACGTCTTCAAGAAATTGCTGCGGGGAGAAGATAACTCTCTGCGGTTCTTGGCGCTTTTGATTTACGATAGACTTTACGAACTCTGCGTTTATCCGCCTGCGGCAAAATTTATCCGCCGTGCACGGGGTCTAAATTTTTTTAGCGCAGAGTCTTTTGAATAAGATTTTTGTATTTGAAATTCCATTGGCATATCTATAATTTGAATTGGTTTACAAAATAAAATTTTTAGAATTCATTGAAGAAAAGATTCTCTATTCTATTATTATTGATTACTGCCTTTGCTGGCAATACCTCTGCTCAAAGTAAAAGCAATTTAGAAATTATTTACACACTGATCGATCAATCGGTAGCAAAAGCAGATTCATTAATCGGCGGAAAGCAATATATCTTCTTGAACATTATTACTCCGCAAACGCTCGATGTTTTGAAACCGGGGATTCAGGAAGCCTTCAATTCCGGAGGATATCTTATTCTTAGCAATAAAGATGAGAAACGCAAATCGGTTAATTATACATTGGTTTCTGTGAGGGTTGGGTATAAAGATTCTTTTTCAGACGGGTTATTTGGCGGAACACTGCTTCGCCGGGAAGTTAATCTCGCCGGAACTGTTTCGGTTGAAAACAGCAACGGAATAATTAAACCTCTGCAATTTTTCGAAAGCTTAACGGACACAGTTAAACTTGACGAATTAAATTCCATCGAAAACCAGACTCTTCCCTTCACACAGGCACATGTTCCTTCTCTTCCTCTTTTATCAAATTTATGGGAACCGATTATTGTTGTTGGCACTCTAATCGTTACAGTAATTTTATTATTTACCGTTAGGAGTAAGTGAAACTTTACGGTACATTTCGGTTGCACCGGCTTGCCTTCTGCAGCGGTGTTTATTTATTTTTACAACGTCTTTTTCAAAAATGAGGTTGAATTTTGCTGATCAAAACAAAAAATCTGTTGTACATTTTGTTGGTGGGATTAATTATCGGCTGTTCAAGTTCGATTGATACCACCAAGTTCACGCCGGAAGAACATTTCAATTATGCGATGAAGTTGTATAATGAAGGAGAATACGAACCGGCTCTACAGGAATTTCAAAATTTTGTTCTTCAATACTCCGGCAGCGCTTTCAATGATGACGCTCAATATTATTTGGCAATGACTTATTTCCAGAAGAAGCAGTATTTGCTTGCAGCCTATGAATTCAGCAAACTAATAAAAAATATCTCGGCAAGTCCGTTTGTACCGGATGCCCAATTTATGTTAGCCGAATGTTATTATCAGCTTTCACCACCGTACCAGCTCGATCAGGCATACACAAAAAAAGCAATTGAAGAATTCCAGGCATATATCGATTTCTTCCCTTCAAATAAAAAGGTTGAGGAAGCAGAGCGCAAAATCAAAGAGATGAATAATAGATTAGCACAAAAGGAATATCAGAGCGGGGTCATTTATGAAAAGATGCAATACGAAAATGCAGCGATGAAATATTATGCCCTGGTAGTAGATACCTACCACGATACACAGTATGCACCAAAGGCTCTGTACAATAAAATTAAGATCGAAGTGAAAAAGAAATTGAGTAATGATGCCCGTGCAGATATAAATTTATTTTTAAGCCGTTACCCGGACGACGCTAATGCAAAAGAGTTACAAGGCATCGAAATTGCTTTGTCCGAAAAAAAATGAGTTCGATGAATAAAGAGAGAAAAGTAAGCGGATCGGTTATAACAATGACAGAACTTGTTCTGCCGCATCATACAAACCAGTTAGGCAATTTGCTCGGTGGTGAGTTGATGCACTGGATAGATATCTGTGCGGCTCTTTCCGCAGCAAAACATTCACAGCGAATCTGCGTTACGGCTTCTGTAGATAGGATTGATTTTCATCATCCTATAAAATTAGGAAATGTTATAACTTTAACTGCGTCTGTGAATCGTGCATTCAAAACATCCATGGAAGTAGGTGTGAAAGTCTTTGCCGAATCGTTGACTGATGGCACAAAGGTTCATACCAACTCGGCATATTTGACATTTGTAAGCGTTGATGAAAACGGAAAACCGATCGAAACATTTGAAATTGTTCCGGAAACAAATGAAGAAAAGAGAAGGTTTGAAGAAGCTCTTAAGAGAAGGGAAAATCGTCTCAGCAACAGAAGATATCGTA
>CAZQQC010000027.1:0-26441 GCA_964595365.1 uncultured Melioribacter sp. | reverse complement strand
TACCATAAAAAGATTTGACCCGCCTAGACTCGGCGAGGCTGGTTCTTAAATGCTGTTTTAGCTCTTTGAAGAATATTTCAATCATCTATCTCTGCTTGTAAAGTTCAGCAATAGTCGATGCTGTCCAGGTTAAGTTGTTGGTTAGGAGTTCTTATATTTTTATTCATCATTACAAACATTATATTGTGCCCAACTTTTACAACTGTTCTTAAATCACAAACCGGCGGGTAAACAATGCCTTTTTCAAAACGGGTGAATAAAATTGGTGTATCGCCAACCATGAAGATTGCTGCACAGGCAAAAGAGATGCTGGCAAATGGAGAAGACTTGATTGATCTTTCCGTTGGCGAACCGGATCTTCCGACACCCCGCAACGTAAAAGATGCAGCCAAACGTGCGATTGACGATAACCAAACAAAGTACACCATTAACCAGGGTAGACTCGATTTGCGCATTGCGATTGCAAAAAAACTCAAGAACGAAAACGGACTGAATTATTCCCCAAACGAAATAATAGTCTCCACAGGAGCCAAGCAAAGTCTCTACAATGCTATTCAGTCGCTTGTGCATGACGGCGACGAAGTGATTTTCTCATCGCCGTATTATGTTTCGTATCCCGAAATGGTTACGCTAGCTCACGGCAAGTCTGTTATTATTCAAACTACTGAAGCAACAAATTTCAACATCACTTCGGAACAATTATTAAATGCAATTACACCTTCCACCAAACTGCTAATTATGTCGTATCCAACAAATCCAACAGGGGCGGGTTATAACAAAAAAGAATTGGAAGCAATTGCAAAAATAGTTGAAGAGAAAAAATTATTAGTGTTGAGCGATGAGATTTATGAAAACTTGATATATGATGATAACAAATTCACAAGTTTTGCTTCTCTTGGCGAAGAGATGAAGAAAAGAACAATTGTTGTGAATGGATTTTCCAAATCTTATGCGATGACCGGTTGGAGAATTGGGTATGCTGCCGGAATGGAAGAGTTCATTAAGGCGATGAACAAAATTCAAAGCCACAGCACGTCGAACGCATCGTCGATATCACAAGCTGCCGCACTTGAAGCTTTGAACGGTCCGCAGGATTTTATCCCTCTGATGAAGAAAGAATTTGAGAAGAGAAGAAATTTTGTTTACGAACAGATTAGTTTGATAAAAGGGATTAAATGCTTCAAGCCAAAAGGTGCGTTTTATATTTTTCCAAACGTTGAAAGTTTTTTCGGCAAATCAACTTCCGTTTTCAAAATCGAGCATTCGTTCGATCTTGCAATGTATCTTCTTCACGAAGCAAAAGTTGCAACAGTGCCCGGCAGCGCTTTTGGCGCAGAAGGATATTTGAGAATTTCCTATTCAACATCTATGGAAAACTTGAAAGAAGCTTTGAAAAGAATTAAAGAAGCGCTTGAAAAGTTAACGTAAATTTTGAGTCGACAAATCTTGCCGCTCAATTTCTAATCTTGCAACTCCCACTCATATCCAAAGCCAAGTTTTAAAATGCCGTCAATTTGTTTAGGACCTGTGTTTCCTGAAGCCGGCTTATTTTAACTGTATACCAAATTTTTAATCTTTAATATGGTACCACACCCATCATAAACGGACTAATCCAATCAGCTTATCAGATAGGATTTAAGCGCAAGCAGAACTTTTTCCTTTGACATTTGTTCGCCGGTCCACAATTCATAAGACTTAGCGCCCTGCTCGACAAACATTTTCAAACCTGTTACGATAGTTGCGCCCTGCTGCTCGGCAAGCCGAAGCAGTTTTGTTTTTACCGGATTATAAACAACGTCGAAAACAATCTGCCCTTTCATAAACGATTCTTTAATTGTTGTGGCAGAATCGTCAACCCCCGGATACATACCCATCGGCGTTGTGTTAACAATTAGTTTGGAATCGCGGAATGTTTCGATGAGATCGGGCGGAACCAGCGGAAATATTTTGAATTCGCCGAACAACATTTTTGCCGAGAAATATTCTTTCATCGATTCGGCGGTCTGCTCGGTTCGGTTGATAATATTTATTTGACCGGTTTTGAAATGTCTTATCAATGTATAAATTACACTTCTAGTTGCACCGCCAGCACCTATAACGGAAACTTTAGCGCCGGTAAGTTCATCTTTAAAAGGCAAAAGCGATTCTACTATTCCGCTTACATCGGTATTGTATCCGCGCAGAATTCCTTCGTCGTTAACTATCGTGTTAACAGCACCGATAATGTTTACTTCTTCGGAAACATCTTTTATAAGAGGGAGAATTTTTTCTTTCAGAGGAAGCGTTACGTTGAAACCTTTCATTCCAAGCGCAACCATACCTTTCAGAGAATCTTTTAGAGAAGCGGCAGGAACATCAAAAGGAAGATAAATGAAATTTAGTCCTGCTAATTCGAAAGCTACATTGTGCATCAGGGGCGAGTATGAATGTTTTATCGGATGCCCGATGACACCAACAATTTTTGTATTGTGATTAAACTTGTTCTGGAATTGCATGATGTGCTACAATTTGTTTTCTTCGAGTAACTTAATGAACAGCTTGGAAGTTTTTACTTCCGGGTAATCGCGGGTGAATTCATTTCTAATATTCGGATCGAGCTCGAATGCCAGTTTTAGGCAATCGATAGCACTCTGGGTACGACCGAGAAGGAAATTTATTTTTGCCTTACCATAATGCGAATTAGCATGTACCGGTTTAATTCTTATGCATTCGTTAAATGCATTCAGACCTTCCAGCCACAATCCAACTTCAACGTAAGTTTCGGCTAATTTATACCATGCATTAAAATTATCGTTGTTGATCCCGATAGTTTTTAAATATGAGGCAATTGATTCCTGAAGATGACCGAGCGAGTATTCAAGATCCGCTTTTGCAAACCAAGCGTCTTCCGGATTGTTTGTAAGCGATATTGCCCGGTTAAAATCTTTGAGAGCAAGCTGATACTTTCCCATCACATCGTAACAATACCCGCGCGCAAGAAAAGCCTCGTAATAGCCTTCATCAAGTTTAATTGCGCGCGAATAACATCGTATAGCTTGCGGGTAAGACGATAGCTCTTCGCAAGCTTGCCCCATGTTGTAAAGAATTGTTTCATCGCTCGGATCGATCTCGAATGCTTTTTGATATGATTTTAATGCTTCGGGCATTTTTCCGAGGCGGAAATAAGCAAATCCGAGATTGAACCACGAACTTGCAAAATCTTCTTGCAATGCAATGGACAGCTCGAAGCTGTTAATCGATTTTTCATATTGTTCGAGGCGCAGAAAAACAATTCCTTTGTTGTACCAGCCGGTAAAGCTATTCGGTTCTATTTCCAAATATTTGTCGTATGCACCAAGTGCTTTGTTAAGTTGATCCGTATTTTCATAACAGTATCCAAGCTCGTACAATGCTTCGGCATAATCTTTGTCGATTTCAACTGCTTTGGTAAAAAAATCTATTGCTTCTGTAAATTTTTCTTTCTTTTCGAACAGAACGCCCAAATTAAAAAGAGTTTCTTCGTTATTAGGTTCAATAGCAAGAGCTTTCTTCAATGAATCGACAGCGTCGTTGTAAAGTCCAAGGTTATCTTCCGAGATAGATTTATTGATATAGGTTTCAACATCGTTCGGGTTTAACGAAAGAGCTTTTTCAAAGCAGCGATAAGCATGTTCAAATTCAAACGTATTATTTAAGAAAATTCCTTTATACTGCCATGCTTCGGCATTGTACGGCGAAACATTTAAGATCGATTCGGTCAGAAAAAGGCCTTCTTCAACAAAATCAAACTCGAGGCAAAGCTGAACTACTTCATCTATAAAATCTAAATTGGTAAAAGTTTGACCTTTATTTATAATCTCTTTGCAAGTTTTTATTTTTGATCGGGCTTCTTCTTCGTCGAAATACGCGTCGTAATTATCATTTAAATAATCTTCGGAAAAGCTCATCCATACTCCAACTTTATTCGGTGGAAAATGTATAGCTAACAAAAGTGAAAATCAAGTTGAAATTCTTTTTAGAATTTGGATGTGAGAAAAACTTTTTCCGATGCAATCTATTAAAGACTAAATTCGATTTCCTTGTGCGATATTTTTTTAACGCTGTCTGTTAGCTTAACAACATATGTTTTTAACTGCGCATGAAACATGTTTTCATACATTTTTTTAATTTCTTTGGTGAATCCTTCAACTTTATCGTTAGCGACAAGATGAAAAGTACTTCGTATTGGTGAACAACTAATTGTTTTTGAACCAATCACTCCTCTTATCTTCAAAGATTCCCGTACAAGAAAATTGTTTTCATCAAAGTTCAAATCGTAATCTTCCGCTAAACTCCAATGTGATTGAGTAATCAGCTTGCCGAACTCATCCATCGATTTTCTTTTCAGACTTTTTAACGCGTCTTCCGTTCTTTTTTTCTCCTTCACATTGTAAAGTATTCTTGAAAAAATTCTTCTCGGCAGCATGTGCAAATGTTTGTGAAGGAAGTCCAGTTCTACATCTCGCAAACTCTTTATTCCCCAAATGTAAAGCCGCAGTCCTTTTACTCCAATTTCACATTCTTCAATTCTCTCGTTGCAAATTTTCTGAGAATTAACAATTTTTTCCGACGTATCGCAAATAACAATACTGTAATTTTCATCGCGAAGCGGGAGGAACTTGTGTGTGTTTGTTCTTAAATCCGAAAAAAAAAGTTTTCTCCTTTTAGCGCACTGAACTGTATAGTGGTGCGCAGCATTGGAAATTTTTCCGATTATGCCGAGTTCGTTTTTACGAATTATATTCAGCAATCGTTCTTCGTCTAAATTCAGATTGAATATTTTTTTCAGAGCATTCAAAAAACCAATTTGATGTGCAGCGTAAGCTCCTAAGCCCAAACATTCGGGCACGGTAGAAGAAACCACACAATCAAAACCGAACTTGATAAACCCGAATTCATGTAAATATTTTAGTATTCCTTTTAGAAGTTTAAACGATTCCATGTTATTGCCATCAAGATTCTTGAGGGAAAAATTTTCAATTTCTTTTGTGCCAACCGGCGCAATGTATATTTCATCGTCCTTTCGTTTTCGTATTAGAAAAATCCAATACCTGTCAATACATGCCGAAATTAGAATGCCTTCGTTATAGTGAGTATGATCGCCAAGTAGTATTAAACTTGCCGGGCTGATGTTCATAACCGCTGTGGTAGGATCGCCGAAAACATTATCGAAATGCTGTATAACTTCCTGAAGGATTTGCAGGTGTGTTTCATTTCCCGTTTCCATTTTCAGCCCTCGGATGAAAATTAACAATTGACAATTTTATAATTTAAATCAAGAGCAAAGAATGAGATTGTCTGATTAAAGTTACAAATATCCTTTCTTTTTAGCTACTCGAGATGATTTGTTGTGCGGTATTAACAAAAAAAGGACCGATTTAAAAAATCAATTGTAAATAAAGTTGTTTTCTTTCAGCGATTTATTTAGGCGCAAGGAAACGACCGAAATAATTTTTTGAGTTTTTTCTTTTTTATAAAGAGTAAATTCTTCCCTATGCAATACCCGCGACAATGCCCTTACAGTATCGGTAATAATTTGTACAAGATTAGTTTCCGTTCTGATCAATTCAATAGGCAAAAGAAATACGGTATCGAACACGGAGGCTTCTACGAGCGCGATTAGATCTTTGTACATTAAGTCTTCAAGTTTGAATCCGGGCGCAACAAGCCCGCTCCTCTGACGTGTTTTCAATTCAAGTTTCATTCTTTGAAGAAGAAGACTTAAAGCTGCATCAATTGTAATTTTAATTTCTATCATAATTTATTCCGATTAAAAATGGAATCTCCGGATTCGTTATAAAAGATCCAATAAATATTTGATAAGAAAAATACCAATCAGCCCGATCAAATCAAACAGCCGGTTCTACCAATAAGACCGACGTCACTTTCCGAGCTGCTTCTTGCAAACTCAAAGCCACTTCAAAGTTCAAGCCGGAATTTTCCAAAAGTTCTTTTGCTTCTACAGCGTTGGTGCCTTCCAAACGGACAACGATCGGAACTTGAACCGAAATCTCTTTCACGGCGTCAATTACACCCCGTGCAACTCTATCGCATCTTACGATTCCGCCAAAAATATTTATAAGAATCGCTTTAACATTAGGATCGGACAAAATAATTTTGAATCCGTTGGCAACGGTTTCTTTATTTGCAGCACCTCCAACATCCAAAAAGTTTGCAGGTTCGCCGCCGGCAAGTTTAATTATATCCATTGTTGCCATTGCGAGTCCGGCGCCGTTAACCATACAGCCAACATTGCCGTCAAGTTTGATATAATTCAAATTATATTTCGATGCTTCAATTTCGAGGGGTGCTTCTTCATCAAGGTCGCGGCAGGCAACAATCTCGGGATGGCGGTACAAAGCATTGTCGTCGAAATTCATTTTTGCATCGAGCGCAACTATTTTATCATCGTTAGTAATAATCAATGGATTAATTTCGAGGAGCGATGCATCGGTTTCTTCATAAGCTTTGTAAAGTTTTTTGATAAAACTCTGAAAATTTTTGAATGCGTCGCCTTGCAGTCCTAAACCGAAAGCAAGTTTTCTTGCCTGGAAAGACTGAATCCCAATTGCCGGTTCAATCCATTCCTTAATTATCTTCTCGGGAGTATCTGCAGCAACTTTTTCAATTTCCACACCGCCTTCTGTAGAAGCCATAATAACATTTTTAGAAACGCTTCTATCCAGCAGAATACCGAGATAAAGTTCTTTCTTGTAATCTAGACCTTCAGCTATGAAAAGTGTTTTAACGATCTTTCCCTCTGCACCGGTTTGATGAGTAATCAATAAATTGCTAAGCATCTTAGAGGCATATTCTTTTGCTTTATCAATCGAGGTAGTAAATTTAACTCCTCCTTCGAGTATGAGTTCCTGCATGTTTGAAGGATTGTAAAGGTTGCCTTTGCCTCTGCCGCCGGCATGAATTTGAGATTTAACAACGAACTGATTTACACCCCTGGCTTGAAGCTGTGCAATAGCTAAATCGAATTCCGACAAATTCTTGATTGCAATACCATCCTGAACCGGAACGCCGTATTTCTTAAGAGTTTCTTTTGCTTGATACTCGTGAATTTTCATTATACATCCTGAAGTTTATTCAATAATTGGATTTGAAGTAAATCACTGTGAAAAATTAAACCATTATTAAATAATATTCAATTAAAGGAAAAGCGCTTCCAATGAATTAAAAAACTAATTGTTGTATATTGTTTGCATACTCAATAGAAAGATTTCACAATGAACAAGAAACAGAAAACAGTTTTGATCACGGCTTCGCTAATAGTCCTTGCATTATTAATTATCTGGTTAGCCTACGGCAGAGAAACATTTACAAAGACTCAGGTGCTTGTCGAAAAGAAGGATGAACTTTTTGGATGGACTGAAAAGCAGTGGGTAAATAAATTCGTTTGGGGTCTTGATCTCAGTCTTTTAATTAGTATAATAACCTTCGTCGTCTCTGCGGCTCTCATTTTTGTATTTAGAAGCAAAAAGAAATCTTCTGAACTTTCCTAAACCGAATTTTGTTTATAAAAAAAATTCCGGAGTTAATATGAAACAATTAGCTGCAGTGCTTTTCTATTTGGTGTTATGCGGAACAATGATTCCCGCACAATCTTTCAAAGTAAAAGCGAAAGGAGAACAAACTTTTAACTTTGAAGACAAGATGGGAAGAAACCAGATTGTGTTTTCAAGTTCAACACCGCTGGAAGATTTCACGGGCACTGCAAATCAAATTTCGGGAAAGGTTTCGTTCGATATTTCTAACTTTGCAAAAACGTTAAGGGGAAAACTTTCCGTAAAGGTTGAATCGATCAACACAGGTATCGAACTTCGTAACCATCACATGAAAAGTGATAGCTGGCTGGATGCTTCCAATTACCCTGAAATAACTTTTGAGATAAAATCAGTTTCCGATGTTAAACAGGTTGTCGATAACAAACTTGAGTTCAAAGTGAAAGGTAATCTCAAACTTCACGGTGTTACAAAAGAAATTGTTGCGGACGCCCATGCAACTTATTTAGATGAAAATGAGCAGACACAGAAACGAACCACCGGCGATCTTCTTGGCATTCAAGCTACATTTCAGGTTCGTCTTTCCGATTATGACATAGACAATGCCATTATCGGAAGCAAGGTCTCGGAGAATATTCAAGTGCATGTAAATATTGTTGGCTCGAACAAGCTGTAAGAAAATTACTTTTTCTTTTCGGCAAAGAAACTATCCGGTATGCCGGTGTTAATCTTGTAATCGGAATAAATTATTATTACCGAACCTTTCAGTATAGCTTTGCCAGATTTTTTATCACCGCGTTTATCGTCTTGGTCGCGGGTGCTTTCAACATTTATAGGCATTTGCACATCACCAAGATTGAAAGAGAATCTCAACATTGTAGGAAGGGCAATTGTTTTGAGATCATAACTGAAATCGATCTGAATCGTTCCCCCTTTCTTTGTGGAAGTTTCAACTTTTGTAATAACCGATTGCGATTGATCGATCCAAAGAGTTGTAAGTATAACGTCGGTTGTGTCGCTGTTGGGAATTATTTTAATGACGTCAAGATTTTTGTTGTTGCCGAGTTCATTCCTAACATAAAGAGCCGTAAAATTGCCTTTTAATAATTGAGCCGGAGAAAAATTGATGCTCTGCTTCGGCAGCATCGTAAAACCTTTCGAATCTATCTTAACTTTATCGGGCTGTTTGAAATATAATTTCGCTTTCGATTCGGGAACCTTAACAAAATCCATATTCACTTTAACGCTAACATCGACCTGGTAATCTTGCACTTTATCAAATCTTGTTTTTACCGCTTTCAAAATTTTGTTTGGATCCTTGTTTTGTGCAAAACCTAAACAGTAAATAAAAATAAACATGAATAATAAAACCTTCTTCATTTCGTTCCTCTTTCTTAACTCAGAATGTCTTTCTTGATGAACATATACGCTGTAAGAGCATAAAACAAAACTATATGACCTAACAATACCAGCGCCGATTTAACAATTTCGGTAGTGTTAACCGGATCGCCGAAAAAATCGGACCATGCCGACAAATGCGTTGTAAAGAAGTAAGGACGTAAACTTTGCAAAGCCTCCACGGGAATTGCCGCGAGTATCAGAAGCACAATAATAACGGCCATCGTTGAGACAATTGGTCCAATGGCATTGCTAACCAGTGAAGAAAAGAAAATGGAGAGTGCCATAACCAGGCACATACTCAGAACTGAAAATCCATATGCAGAAAAAAGCCGCCATAAAATTTCTTCGCCTGTGTAAATTATTATCTTCTCTTTGAAGACAAGCATTTCGCCTGGACCAAACAACAAAAGACTTCCGCCAAGACTCAGCAACAGTAAAAACACAATAAAAAGAAAAACGTAAACAAAGCCTGCAATGAATTTTGACGTTACAAGAGAGAACCTTGAAACAGATCTTGTCAGCAGAACTCTATATGTGCCTGCCGTGGCTTCACCTGCAAACAAATCGCCGCCGACAAGTACAATCAAAAACGGGATATGTACAAAGAGAGCATTCAGGATAAGATAAGCAATCGCATACCCGTTGAAAAAGGTTCCTTGAATAACAAATGTGTCGCTCAGTCCTCTTGTTGTAGTTGCAATAAACCGATCGCGTGTAAAATACATTGCGGTTTGAACGATGCCGGTCATAACAAAAATTGCAATGAAGCCGATGTAAGTCCGCCACTTTCTAAAAATTTTATAAAGCTCGATGCCTACAAGAGTAATCATTAGCCGCCCCTTTCGGTGATTCTAAGGAAGAAATCTTCCAGTGAACGGACCGGAATGACGGCGCTTACGGCAAATCCTTTTTCGATAAAGAATTTGTTCAATTCCGAAATTTCATTCTTTGTCAATTCAAAAGTCATTTCGCTTTTAGTTGCCGATTGAAATTTTTCTTTCCATGAGGAAAGCTCTATTGTTTCCATAGCCCCGGTAATTTTGTCAACTTCGAATGTTACGCTGACTTTATCGCTTTTTAACAATTCATCCACTGTTCCTTCCACCTGCGTAAAGCCTTTGTTGATGATAATCATTCTAGATGCAATCAATTCGACTTCATGCAAAATGTGTGAAGATAAGAAAATTGTTTTGTTCTTAACCCTGCTAAGATAAACAATCAGGTCGCGTATTTCTTTCATTCCCTGGGGGTCGAGTCCGGTTGTGGGTTCATCTAGAATAATCAAATCGGGATCGTGAAGAAGTGCTTGAGCCAAACCAAGCCGCTGTTTCATCCCGTGCGAGTAAGTTTTTACTTTACTTTTTGCGCGCTTCTCCAAGCCTACAAGTTCCAGCATTTCCATTATCTTATTTCGGGAAATATCCGAGCCGGAAATTTTTCCCAGTATCTCCAAATTTTTATAAGCAGAGAGATAAAGATAAAAATCCGGTTTCTCAACAATTGCGCCCACTTTTTTAAGAATCTTTTCCCGGTTTTCTTTCAGCGGCATTCCGAAAATTTTCATTGAGCCGCTTGTTGGTTTAATCAATGAAAGCAGCATACGGATGGTTGTGCTTTTACCTGCGCCGTTCGGACCCAGAAATCCAAACACGTCACCCCGATAAACATTTAAATCAAGATTATTAACTGCGGTGAGACTACGAAATTTTTTTGTCAACCCTCTAACTTCAATAACTTGATCGGAATTCAACTATACTCCAGTAGTTTACAATTTAAGACGAGCGGACATGTTAAATAGTTACAGTTCCGCCAGTAAAATTTATGATTCCGTAATTTTCTTTTTTCCGTACGAATATTCGAGAGGAATAAATTTCAGAATGAGCAGCGATGGAATTATTGTAATCACGACATAAATAAAAAATATTTTGTAACCCAGCGCTTCCTGTATCAAGCCGCTGAACATTGCCGGTACCATCATTCCAAGCGCCATAAAGCCGGTGCATATTGCATAATGTGAAGCTTTATAATCGCCGTCGGATACATACATCATGTAAACCAGAAAAGCCGTGAATCCGAATCCGTAGCTAAACTGCTCGCCTGCTACACACGCATTAATGACCCAATAGCTTGTTGGCTGTACAAAAGCAAGATAGACATACAGCAGATGAGGAATGTTGATTGCTAAAAGCATCGGCAATAGCCAGAACTTTAATCCCTTTCTTGAAACGGCAAACCCTCCGAGAATTCCGCCCATCATCAGTGCGATGATTCCAACTGTTCCGTAAAGGAATCCGACATCGGTCAAACTCAATCCCAGTCCGCCGGTGTTTCTTCCGTCCAGCAAAAATAACGGCGCAATTTTCAGCAACTGAGACTCTCCCAATCTATAAAACAACAGAAAAAGTATAATCGGCAAAATATTTTTCTTCTCAAAGAATCTAAAAAAAGTTCTGAAAAATTCTTTGAACAATGACCGACGCAAACTATACTGAATGTGTTTGTCATCTGCTGGATGCGGTAGAATGAATCTGTGATAAACGAAAAATAGAATGAACATGCTTCCAACTACCCCGAATGTAAAAATCCATGCAAGTTGAATTGTGAAACTTTTTTCTATGAACCCGGCAAGAATTACAAGAAGTCCCTGCCCGGTAATCATTGCAACCCTATAAAACGTACTTCTTATTCCAACAAAAAATGATTGCTGGCTTTCAGAAAGGGCGAGCATATAAAAACCATCGGCGGCTATATCGTGGGTAGCTGAACCGAACGCCAGCAGCCAAAAAAATACAAGAGTGAATCGGAAAAAATTCGGCAGAGGAATTGTTAATGCTACGCCCGCCATTCCTGCACCGATAATTAACTGCATGGTATAAATCCAAAGACGCTTTGTTTTAAGAAGATCAACAACAGGGCTCCACAACGGTTTGATAACCCATGGCAAATAGAGCCAGCTTGTGTACAAAGCAATATCGGCATTCGAAACTCCCATTCTCTTATACATAACCGAAGCAACAAACGTTACAATAACGTACGGCAGTCCTTCGGCAAAATAGAGAGATGGAATCCATGACAATGGATTTCTTTTTTCTATTTTTTTCTCTTCGTAAGATTTTTCGGCAATCATCTCTAATTAACAGTTTCTATTGACGGAATTCTTTTGCAAGTAACACAGCCCCTATTTCAGGCGGATAAATAATTTTCTTAATCTCAATATTGTTAAGTGATTTTTTAATTTTTCTACACAGCAAATTAGAATAATAATTTTTCGATGACAACAATCCGCCAGCCAAACAGAGATTGACT
This sequence comes from uncultured Melioribacter sp., assembly GCA_964595365.1. GTDB lineage: Bacteria > Bacteroidota > Ignavibacteria > Ignavibacteriales > Melioribacteraceae > Fen-1258. The sequence goes on along the minus strand of CAZQQC010000027.1, from coordinate 14,205 downwards.
TTCTTAACCCCCATCTGTTTTTGCAAAACTTTGACATGGCAAATAAGTTCGTCCGATTCTTTCTCCAGCAAACTGCGCGCAACTTTATCGCCGATCCGGGCTGTTTCTATCACATGCCTGGCAAAACGTGCAATATCAAAGCCGGAAGAATAAACTGCGTTAATTAAATCGTTCTTATTGTTTATTCCAAACTTCCTGTTAAGGATTTCGGTTAGAAAAGTTTTGTTTTCCCTTTCGTCTAATTCTTTTGATACGGATTGTAATGCTTTTCTACCAATCGAATAACCGCTGCCTTCATCTCCAATAATTTTTCCGTATCCACCGGCACAAAAAAGTTTGCCGTTTTTATTCTTACCGAGAGCAATCGAACCCGTACCGGCAATTAAAATAATTCCGGGCGCTCCTGCAAAAGCTCCTTCAAGCGCAATTTCAACATCGCTCAAAACTTTTATACTTTTTACCAATATTTTTCTTCGGTCTGTCAAAAGCTTTAGACGGTTTTCAATTTCTTCGGAAATTTTTTTTCTTCCTGCACCGGCTAATCCAATTGTAACAGATACGATTGATTGTTCGGATTTTTTTTTCGAGACGTTTCGAATTAACTTAAAAATAATTGCGGAAGATTTAACTATTCCAACTGCAAAAGGATTGGTTGCACCGCTTTGGGCTTCGGCAATAATTTTCAATCTGTCATCTACAAGAACACATTTTGTTTTAGTTCAGCCGCCATCAATACCGATATATAAACCAATAAGCAGTGCCTTAAAATTGTGCGTTAAGATATAGAAATTATCATGAACCTGTGCTATCCGGTCGTTTTCCGTTCCTCAAAAATATATTGATTTTTTACATATAATCGAAATCATTATGTGAAAAAATTTTCAAATCAATTTGTAAATAATAATTCTGAAATTAATTCATCTAAATGATATAGAATGATCTTATCGGCTAACAAACGGATTGCGGTGAGCATGAACATAAAAGTTTCAATATCTGCAATTTCATTTAGACCGGAGACGTTACATTGTAGTTGAATCACGAAAGATTAGTTGTTACATTTTAGCAGTACAAAAAATTCTTCTGAACTTCTTCTCTTTCTTTTTCTGAAAATACTATTCCCGGTTATCGAAATAAAATTTTTTACTAAATAGTCGAGGTTAATATGCCTTCGAAAACGTTAAAAGAGTATTTGGACAAGAACAACATCAAGTACGTTACTATCAAACACTCACTAGCATTTACTGCTCAGGAGATTGCAGCTTCTGCTCACATCAAAGGAACGGAGATGGCAAAAACCGTTCTTATCAAAATTGACGGTAAAATGGCAATGTTTGTTTTGCCGGCATCTTACAAAGTCAATTTCGATCAGTTGCATGAAACTTTGGGAACAAAGAACATCCGGCTTGCAAACGAAATGGAATTCAAAGACAAATTTTCGGATTGCGATGTGGGAGCTATGCCACCGTTCGGAAATCTCTACGGTCTGGATGTTTATGTCGCCGATGTTCTTGCCAAAGACGAAGAGATTGCGTTCAACGCATGCACACATACCGAGCTGATCCAAATGACATACAAAGATTTTGAAAGACTGGTTAAACCGAGATTGATCAAGTTTTCTTATCCGACGAGATTGTAAATTTCTCCCGGTCATTGTTTCATGTTTAACAACAAAAGCAGAGGCAGGCTAACTTTTATGCTGTTGGGTTAAGGAATTTAAAGTGAAAAAAATTATCGTTAAAAAGAAACGACCATAAAAAACAAAGCATTGTTAAAAGCATTAAGAGATATGCTAGCCATAGACGGAACAAGAATACAATTAGCCGGTAAAGAAAGTGTTAGTGAGGAATTTGGTCTAGCCGGAAATGGTAGAAAAACGATTCCGATGGCGACGAATTCAACAGCATATGATATAATGAATCTGACTATTTTATGGTGATGAAGACGGGTTAAACGGAAGCGGCCCGCTAAAGAGCCGCCCCTAAAAAAATTATAAAAAAATTATGCGCCCGTAAACCAACTTAAGAAAGGTAATGCCTTTGCCAGGAAGAACAACAGCAAACTAAATCCAATCCACAGACCGAATATCATAACAAAGTATTTTCCCGTGCTGTTGGACTTGAACATCTTTGCGTATCCGATAGCCACTGCAGCATAAAACCAGATAGAGAAAATGTCAGCTTTCGATAAGATGAATCCACCGATAGTTGAAGTATCTGCACCCGTGAATGCGGCGATGCTGGTTCCGGTCATAAATTTATTCATAAGTAATGCGGCAATTACCATAATAATTACCTGTAAGACAATTATGTAGTGGGGTAATCCGTAGGCAACCATTGCTGCTTTGTATGAACCTTCCCCTTTGAGCGTAAATTTTGAAAAGAGTAGAAACACTCCGGAAACCACAAAGAATACAATAAAAGTAACCACCACAATTGAAACGGCAGAAATAGCTACACTCGCAGCTGTTAAACCTTGATTGAATCTGTCTCTCATGCTCTCGAGCTGCTGATTTGCTTGAGTTTGGGTCATCTGATTTTTTGCAACCATGTCGTTGAATTGTTTTTCAACTTGTTTCATGTTCTTTTCCATGGCTTGCATGCGGATGTTTGGATTACTCATCATTACAATATTGGAAAGAAGAGCAACAACCATGATAATCACAAGCGGAATTATCCAATCGGTTGTTTTGGGTGGAAACTTCGACATCTTTAAGAAAGTATTTCCAGGCTCGGAAAACAAACCAACTAATTTATCAGTGTGGCTTGTTTCGAATTCTTCGGATTCAACCGATGACATTTTTGGAGCTTGTTGGTCCTTCATTTCTTCCATCTAGTTTCTCCTCGTTTTTAGTTAAATGTTATGGCTGGGGGGTAAGCCGTATGTAATTTAATAAAAAATATCTAACGAATTGAAACAACATAAAATAAAAATTCTCAAAAGAGTTGTTCCAGATTATTGTAATTTTGGTACAAATTTAGCATAGAATTCCACCAGAGGATTTATGAAAACAATTATTGAACCTTTCAAAATCAAATCTGTTGAACCGATCAGATTCACAACAATGGAAGAAAGGAGAAAAATATTAGAGAATGCCGGCTACAATCCTTTTTTGATTCACGCGGATGATGTCTTGATCGATCTACTTACCGATAGCGGTACCTCGGCAATGAGTTCAGATCAGTGGGCGGGTATAATGCGCGGCGATGAAAGTTATGCCGGAGCCAAGAGTTTTTACAGATTCGAATCGGCCGTTAAGAAAATTACCGGCGATGAATTTATTATTCCCACACATCAAGGCAGAGCATCCGAAAAAATTCTTTTTTCAATTCTTGGCGGACCGGGAAAATATTTTGCAAGCAATACATTTTTCGATACAACCCGTGCAAATATAGAGTTCTCCGGCGCAGAAGCTATTGATCTTTTGTGTGAGGTCGGAAAACATCCCGAACAGCGCGCACCATTTAAAGGCAACATTGACATTAATGCGTTGAAGGCATTCATAAAAAAAATCGGAAAAGAAAATATTCCGCTGGTCGTTTTAACTGTTACAAATAACTCCGGCGGCGGGCAGCCTGTTTCGATGCAAAACATTCGCGACGTGAAAGAAATTTGCAAACAAAACGGTATTCCGCTCTTTCTTGATGCGTGCCGCTTTGCCGAGAATGCTTACTTTATCAAGAAACGCGAAAATGGTTATGCCGATAAACCGGTTCTGGAAATTTGCCGGGAAATGTTTTCGTATGCCGACGGCTCAACAATGAGCGCAAAGAAAGACGCGCTGGTAAATATAGGCGGATGGCTTTCACTTAACGACGCAGACCTTGCGTTGAAATGCCGTAACCTTTTAATCGTAACGGAAGGATTTCCAACTTACGGCGGACTTGCCGGCCGCGACCTCGAAGCAATTGCTCAAGGGCTGGAAGAAGTTGTTGATGAGCATTATCTACAATACAGAATTCGAAGCATAGAATACCTTGGAGAAAAAATTTTGGCCGCCGGTGTTCCAATTATTGAACCGCCGGGCGGTCACGCAATTTATATCGATGCAAAAAGATTTTTACCACATGTCCCGGCAGAACAGTACCCGGGACAATCGATTGTGTGCGAGCTCTATGTTGTAGGTGGAATTCGCACCGTTGAAATCGGAAGCGTTATGTTTGGCAAGTACGATAAAAACGGTAAACTTATCCCGGCGATAATGGAACTTGTCCGTCTTGCAATTCCGCGTCGGGTTTACACCCAAAGCCACATCGATTATGTTGCCGAAGTTGCGATTGACGTTTTTAAGAGAAAAGAAAATTTAAAAGGATATCACATTACGTACGAAGCGCCGATGCTCAGGCATTTCACGGCAAAGTTCGAGCCGGTTCAATAACCGGGGAAAAAGAATTTCACAGAGAGGCATAGGATAGTCACCGGGATCACAAAATGAAAATGGAAAAACATTTTTCATATAAATCACAGAGCCAGATTTGGAGAATATTAATTTCAGATTCGGAGAAGCTGATTCTCGAGACGCGAGACGTGAATACGAAAGAAGTTTTCTTTCACTGCTTCGATATACAGAACGGCAGCAAAATTTTTTCCGATTTCCAGCTTGAAGACAAATGCTGGATCGGAATAGAAACGGTTCATAAAGACATTATTTACTTTCACGGATTTCCGAAACCGGATTTACCAATTCACGCCGGAATCGTCGCGTTCGATTTGACGTCGCAGAAAATTTTGTGGACTAACACCGGGCTTTCATTTCTTTTTGTTTACAAAGATAAAGTTTACGGATTCAAACAAGGATTTGAAGAACGGTATTTTTACGAGCTCGATTACATGAATGGTAATGTTATTAAAGAGTACGGAAACGACTACGCTACAATCAATAATCTGAAAAACGATGCTAATAACGCAAAGGATTGGAGCAGTTATATCTATCCGGAAGCCTTCAAAGCCAACAGCGACGAAAAAATTAACCGGCTGATTGAGCATCAAACCGCTAAGAACAAAATCATCGGAAAGGTAGAATATAATATTTATAACCGTTATCTTTTATTCAGTTATCATTCAAAGGTTTTTGAAAACAGCCTGATCAACAAATTTTTTGTTGTTGATATTGATTCCGAAAAAGTTATTCTTTCAGAAATTTTGAATGCCAATATATCGGCAATGTTGACCGATTCATTTTTCCTTTACAAAAATTTTCTGTTTCTTCTGCGCGAAAAGAACGAGGTAATGGTTTACAAGATAGAGTAAGTGCCTGCCGCGACTTGTTTCGGGCAAGGTGGGCAAGAGTAAGAATAAGAGTAAAAAAAATGGAAATTTCACTGGAGGAGAAGAAAATTCTTCTTGACTCAGCGCGCAAATCTATCGAGTCTATTTTCACGGGGGAAAAAGTTGAAAAGCCGGATTATTCAAAGCATCCTATCTTTAAGAGCCATGCCGGAGTGTTTGTAACTCTAACAGAATTTGGCTCGTTGCGTGGATGTATTGGATATATTATTTCCGATCAATCTCTATGGCAAACCGTTTGTGATACGGCAGTGCATGCATCGCAGAACGATCCGCGCTTTTCATCGGTGTACAGGAACGAAATCGAAAATCTTGAAATCGAAATTTCAATTCTTTCGGAACCTTTCCCTTTGAACAGTTATGACGAAATTGAAATCGGGAAACATGGATTGATATTAAACGAAAAAGGAAAACGCGGACTGCTGCTTCCGCAAGTTCCGGTAGAGCATCATCTGAACCGCGATCAATTTCTGGATGCAATTTGCCAGAAAACTGGATTTCCTGCAGGCTACTGGCGTGATAGATTCTTAAACATGAATGCTTTCACTGCAACTGTTTTTGGCGAATCGGAAATTAATATGGAATCAATTAACCGGGAGTAAAATGAAAAATATTAGGATACCGGCTGTTGCCGGAATGTTTTATCCGGCATCTCCTGCAAAACTAAATGATGAAGTACGTTTGATGCTGGATACGTACAAACCAGAGAAAAAATTGGAAAATGTTAACGGTATTGTTTCTCCCCACGCAGGATATACTTATTCAGGCAAAACTGCTGCGTACGCTTTCAACACAGTATTAGATAAAAATTACAAAACTGTGATTATCATTTCGCCAAGCCACCGCGAGTATTTTCCCGGTGTCTCGGTTTATCACGGAGACGCATATGAAACTCCGCTCGGTATTGTTTCCGTTAACGATGATATTAGAGAAAAATTAGTTACAGACAGTAAACTTATTTTTGCCGGCGTTTTAGGACACAGGGCAGAACATGCCGTTGAAGTTCAGATACCGTTTCTGCAGGTTGCTTTGAAAGATTTTTCAATTGTACCGATCGTCATGGGCGATCAGAATAAAGTTTGTATAAACGAGCTTGCCCGAAAACTTGCCGGGGTCTTGGATGAGAGGACTCTTGTTATTGCAAGCTCGGATTTATCTCATTACTACAACAAAGCCGATGCAGATCGTTTGGATTCGGTTGTAGAAAAAAGAATCTCAAGTTTTAATTACGACGGACTGCAAGCCGATTTAGAAACCGGTAAATGCCAGGCATGCGGCGGAGGAGCAATAGTTGCAATGATGAAAGCCGCAGATATGATTCACGCTAAAAAATCAATAGTTCTCTCGCGCTCGGATTCAGGTGATGCTAGCGGAGATAATTCACAAGTAGTTGGTTACCTTAGCGCAGCGGTCTTCAGTTGACAAATTTTATGTTTAATCACTAATTCCCCGACGCTTGCGGCGGGGAAATTCATTACAAAATTTTTTGCCCGTTCAATGCACTTGAGGAGAATCTCAAAATATTTTACTTTGCTCTCGCCTTTTTAAATATTAGAATCTACTAAGCGCTCTGCTGATTTCTTATTTCTGTCTTCCAGCTCCGTCTTGCCGGGTAAGGCAGGGTGAATCCTAATTCCCGTTACATATACTCATCCATTATTCTTCTTGAATTCGCCCATAAACCGGACAAGTTCTTCCACACCCTTCTTCGGGAATGCATTGTAAATTGAAGCGCGAATTCCACCTACGGAACGGTGCCCCTTCAAGCCGTCGAATCCTCTCTTCTTTGCTTCTTCTATAAATTTTTTCTCCAGTTCTTCATTCGGCAATCTGTAAGTAACATTCATCAACGAACGATCTTCAACTGCGGTTGTGCCTTTGTAATAACCGCCGCTCCCATCAATTGCTTCGTACAAAACTTTTGCTTTGTCGAGATTACGTTTGTACATCTCATCAAGTCCCCCCATATTAAGCAGCCACTTGAAAACAAGTCCGGCTATGTAAATTCCAAATGTTGTAGGTGTATTGTACATCGATTCATTTTCAACATGTATTTTGTAATTCATGTATGTGTGAAGCGAGTCCTGGCTTCTTTCAAGCAAATCTTTTCTGATAACAACTACAGTAACACCGGCAGGACCGATATTTTTCTGAGCGCCGGCGTAAATCAATCCGTATTTATTTATATCGATTTTCTTGTGAAGGAAGTCCGACGATGCATCGCAAACTAACGGAACATTACCGACTTCCGGCTCACCATGGCGCCATTCCGTTCCATAAATTGTATTGTTAGACGTAAAGTGAACGTATGATGCACCGGCATCAAGTTTTAGCTCCGATTGTTTCGGTATGCGAATAAAACTTTCCGTTTCGGTTGATGCTGCGATATTAACGGTGCCAACACGCTTCGCCTCTTTAACCGCTTTCTTAGACCATGAACCGGTAACTATGTAATCCGCTTTGTTCTTCGGAGGCATTAAGTTAAGCGGTACTATCGAAAATTGAAGCGTTGCGCCACCTTGTAAAAATAAAATTGAATAATTATCTCCAATGCTTAAAAGTTTGCGAAGATTTGCATCCGCTTCCTTAATTATACCATCGAATATTTTTCCCCGGTGACTCATTTCCATAACACACATGCCGCTTCCTTTGTAAGAGTAAAAATCTTTCTGCGCTTCGAGCAAAACTTCTTCCGGCAGTATGGCAGGACCTGCGCTGAAATTATAAATTCGATTTTCCATTTTAGCTTCCTTTTATTTATCTGTGTAAATCTGTTTAATCCGCATTCTATTTTTAGATTAAATGAACAAGCAAACCATCTCTTAACTTCGGTTCGAACCATGTCGATTTAGGCGGCATAGTTTCACCGGCATCCGAAATATCGATAAGATCATCAACCGAAACCGGATGCATTGAAAACGCGACCGACGCTTTCCCGCTGTCAACCAATTTTTCCAGTTCTGCTGTGCCGCGGATTCCGCCAATAAAATCAATATTTGTATCGGTGCGCGGATCTTCGATTCCAAGAACAGGATTAAGCAGATAATTCTGAAGAATGCTTACATCAAGTTTATCACAAACAGCTTTCCCCGGTTTTATATTTTCTCCTGCTTTCAACAGATACCATTTTTTATCCATGTACATGCAAAATGTTTTCTGTGAAGGAGGATTAGGCGAAGCGGTTTCTTCAACAAAAAAATTCTTTTTCACTTTTGACAAGAATTCGTCTTTCTTCATTTTCAAATTAAAGACGACTCTATTATACGGCATAATCTTCAACTGATGGGCTGGAAACAAAACAGCGATGAAATAATTATACTCTTCGTTTCCCTTATGATTTTTGTTTTGTCCCTTTTTTACTTTTTGAGCACGGCTTGCGCTTGCAGCTCTGTGATGTCCATCGGCAATGTAAAGATGTTTGACTTTCCTAATTTCATTAACAATTGTCTCTACAAAATCATCTGGTAAAATCCAGATTTGATGTTTGATGCAGTCCGGAGAAATAAAATCGTAAATCGGTGAATGTTTTTTCAGCGTCCCATCAATCATCTTATCAATCCCTTCAACTCCTTTGTAAGTTAAAAATACGGAGCCGGTCTGCGCTTCGGTAGTTACGATGTGATTGGTTCTGTCATCCTCTTTAACTTTGCGGGTCTTTTCATGTTTCTTGATTACATCGTTATCGTAATCTTCAACGGAAAATGTTGCGGCAATACCAATCTGAGAATGATTTCCCATAGTAAGTTTGTAAATGTACAAATGCGGATTTGTATCTTGCACGAGCGGTGCTTCTACTTTTAGCCTTTCAAAATTTACTTTTGCTTTCTGATAAACCTCGGGCAAATAAACACCGGTTAAATCTCTAATCTCTATTTCCGATCGTGTAACGCGTAAAAAACTTAACGGATTTCCTTTTGCTAGTGCTGCGGCTTCTTCGCGGTTAACAACATCATAAGGTACGCTTGCAACAAGATGAGCAACTTTTTCATCCGGTCTAACCGCTCTAAACGGGCGAATAACAGCCATGACTTCTCCACAATGTTCAAAAATTTGCTAAGGAAAATTAGCATTAATAGAAATGATTTGAAAGAAAGTAGGAACGATTTGAATTTAGAAGTGCACGAACAAAAAGTTTATCCGGGCATTTTGAATGTGTTCTATTTAAGTTTTGAAATGATGAGCAAGAATTAATCAACCGTTTCGATTGTATTGCTAAAACGGAAAATTCAGAAATTCATTATCATATCAAACAAAATGATTTTTGAATCGGCACCGGCAGATATATCAATGTCCTTCCTGTCTGTAATCTTTGCAGCATCTCCGCTTTGCAATTTCTCACCATTTACTGTTGACAGCCCTTCGATGACATGCACATAGGCGCCGCGTACCGGGTCAAGTTGATGTTTAACCTGTCTCCCTTTGTCTAAATCGGAAAGGTAAATTTCTGCATCTTGATTAATGAAAATTATTCCGTTTTCTTTTTTGCCGCTTACAACTTTCAATAACTTGTTCTGTTTGTCTTCGTGCGAAAATTTCTTTTGTTCGTATGATGGTATTAGTCCCTGCCGGTTAGGAATAAACCATATCTGAAGCAGTTTAAGATCTTTGGTAGAGGATGGATTGAATTCGGAATGAAAAATTCCTCTTCCGGCAGTCATTCGCTGAACCTCGTTAACTGTAATTGTTCCTTCGCCGCCGGAGCTGTCTTTGTGTGCAACGGTTCCTTCCAAAATTATTGTAACAATTTCCATGTTATGATGCGGATGGGTCGGGAAACCTGAATCCGGCCGTATTAGATCATCGTTCATTACACGGAGAGGTCCAAAATGCAGGTTCTCCGGATCATGGTATTCGCCGAAAGAAAAACTGTGGTAGCTATCGAGCCAATCTATTTTTGTTCTTCCGCGCTCGTTGCTTTTTCTTATTTCGATCATTCCTAGTCCTTTTATTTAGTATAATACTAACTCGTAATATAAACAGAAAAATTTTTATTATAGTTCCCTTACCGCCGTTCCCAATTTCTTTAGTAGATCGCCAAGGGTCTTTTGCTCTTCCGCATTTAGAACTGACATAAGTTTTGTAATATACTCTGCGTGAACTTTAAAAATTTCGTTAAAAAGTTCACTACCTTTCGAAGTAAGCCGTACCAAAATTGCGCGTCGGTCTTCCTTGCTTGGAACTCTTTCCACATAGCCCAGTTTTTCGATGTTATCAAGAACGAGGGTCATATTCCCGCCGCTTACAAGCATTTTATCGCATATCGCTCCCACCTTGAGCGGCCCTAGATGACCGAGAACCTCTATAACTGCAAATTGCGGCTGTGTTAATCCGAATGATTTAATATTATCGTTTGATTTTTTTGAAAAGGATGCAAATGCACGCGCCAGTTTTACCCACGTCAAAAGAGCGAGGTCTACTTTCTTTCCATATTTTCTAGTCGTTTTCATAATTCTTAATTGAAATAATATAAAATTAAATTATACCTTTATTATACATTTGTCAAGTGCAGGAAAGAATGCTAAATTTATTCCGGAATTGTTTTTTGTCATTGTTACAAACTAAATTTGAAAAGAAAAACTGTGTCACAGACAACAACGAAATATTTCACCCCTCAGGAAGCGCGTAAGACTTTGCCTCTTGTCCGGCAAATTGTGCGCGATATTCTTAACAATGCATTTGAAATTAAAACCATCGCCGATTCGTCGGGTGGTAACTATGAGGATAATGTTGAGATAGATCATCTTGCCCGCCAACTGAATTCTTTCACCAGAGAACTTGAAGAGATAGGATGCTTGTACAAGGATTGGAATTTTCAGATAGGTCTTGTTGATTTTCCATCGATAATAGATGATAGAGAAGTGCTGCTTTGCTGGCGAAGCGATGAAGACGACATTCTTTTTTATCACGGGATTGATGAAGGATTTTCCGGTAGAAAATTAATTCCTAAAGAATATTTGTAACTGGTGCCACGCAAGGTTTAGGTTTGACAGACGAATTTTGTTCTAGAGAAAATACTAGCTTTACAGTTATGTAGATCAAACCTTGCGTAAGGTGGGTTATAATTTACCTTCGAAAAATTAGAAACATAAAATCAACAACGTAGATTAGTTTGTTCAAAAAGCCCGCTTCTCGATCCCGATTTCATCGGGACAATGCGAGACGATGAATCTCCCTTTGCGGCAAAAGCCATGTAAAAATCCGGTTTCATAATAAGATTTTTTCTACGAGGCTAATTGCTTCATCAATTTTTGAAATGTCTTTTCCACCTGCAGTTGCAAGATGAGAATGACCACCCCCACCGCCGCCAACAATCTTTGCAAGATTGCCAACTATTCTTCCCGCCGATAATTTTTTCTCTTTGATCAAATCGTCGGTAACAATGGCAACCATACCCACTTTACCATCTACTTCCGAGATTAATACACCTACACCGCTCTTGATCTTTGCGCGTAATTCGTCCCCCATAGATTTAAGTTCTTCCATGTTTGAAACGTCGACTCTACCTTTGTAAACTTTTATTCCGTTTACATCCGACGGATTTGATACAATAGAATTAATTCCGCCGAGTTTTTCTTTCAACTTTAGCCCGGCTAACTCTTTTTCAAGCTTTCTTTTTTCTTCCATCAATTCATCAATTCTGATTTCTGAATTCCGGATTCTGTCTTCCTGTTCTTTTACAAATTTTTCAACACCTGCCCCGGTTACTGCTTCAATTCTTCGTACACCGCTGGCAATTGAATACTCGTTTACAATTTTTAGCAAGCCGATTTGAGAACCGTTCTTAACATGAGTTCCACCACAGAATTCCATTGTGAAATCTCCAAACTGAACAACATTAACTTTGTCGCCATACTTATCGCCAAAAAACATAAGCGCTCCCATCTTCCTGGCTTTTTCAAAAGGAGTATCGCGGTGGTGAATTAATGGCAGGTTCTCCCGCAGCTTTTCGTTGATTAACGATTCAATCGCTCCAAGTTCGGCGTTGTTTACTTTTTCGAAATGAGAAAAATCGAAACGTAATCGGTCGGGACCAACGTACGAACCCGCTTGTTGAACATGTGTGCCGAGAATTTCTCTTAATGCTCTATGCAGAAAATGTGTTGCCGAGTGATTGCGCATTATATTCCAGCGTCTGTATGCATCGACTTCGGCAATAATTTTCATACCGTTCTTAATTTCAATACCGCTTTCGTTTTCCAAAACGTGAACAGTCCGGTTGTTAACTTTTGCAGCATCAATTACACGCAGATGAGTATCTGCAACAATCAGATTTCCTTTGTCGCTAACCTGCCCGCCGGATTCAACATAAAACGGAGTCCGGTCGAGAATAACGAAGAATTTGTCCCCATCTTTTTTACTGCCGAATATTTTTGCCTCGCTCCTCAGTTCATCGTAACCGGTAAATTCCGTTGGCGACGTAGATATCAAGTTGAAGTCGAACTTATCAATTATAACGTTTATAGATGCCAGTTTATCTTTTGTCGATTTTCGTGCGCGTTCTTTTTGCTCATTCATCAATTCGAAGAAGCGCGTTTCTTCGATTGTGAATCCTTGCTCGCGAGCCATAACTGCGGTTAAGTCAACCGGAAAACCGTAAGTATCGTACAATTTAAAAACATCATCGCCAGGAATTGTTTTTTCTTTCTTAGCATTTAGTTTTTTTATGAGTGCATCGAACAATTCAATACCACGATCAAGCGTAGCATTGAAATTTTCTTCCTCTGCTTTTATAATTTTTTCAATGTTCGATTTGCCCGTTTGAATTTCCGGGAAAACATGACTGAAATTTTCTACAACGACAGCAACCAACTTGTAAAGGAACGGTTCGGTAAGATTTATTTTTCGTCCGTAGCGGGCTGCCCGTCGGAGAATGCGTCTCAAAACATAGCCGCGTCCTTCATTGCCGGGCGTTGCACCATCTGCAATTGCAAATGTTAGAGTTCGAACGTGATCTGCAATAACCCGCATTGGTATCATGTCATTATCATTCTTGTATTTTACGCCGGAAAGTTTTTCGACAGCCCTTATGATAGGAATGAAAACATCCGTATCGTAATTGGAATTTTTCTTTTGCAATACAGCGCACACACGTTCGAAACCCATTCCGGTATCAACATGTTTGGAAGGAAGCTCGTGAAGCGTTCCTTTTTCATCGCGGTTGTATTGAATGAAAACCAAATTCCAGATTTCAATACATCCTGGATCGCCGGCATTTACGTATTTTGGATTTTCATAATCGTCGCTTAAATTGATATGAATTTCCGAACAGGGACCGCACGGACCGGTTTCGCCCATTTCCCAAAAATTATCTTTCTCATCAAAACGTAAAATATGTTTCGGGTTTATGCCGGTTTCGTTTTTCCAATAATTGAATGCTTCGTCGTCTGTTCTGTAAACCGTTGCCCATAATCTTTCTTTCGGAAGTTTCCAAACATCTGCGAGCAGTTCCCACGCCCAGGCAATTGCTTCTTTTTTGTAGTAGTCACCAAAGGACCAATTGCCAAGCATTTCAAAAAATGTGTGATGGTAAGTGTCGTGTCCAACTTCTTCAAGATCGTTGTGTTTGCCTGAAACTCGAATACATTTTTGAGTATCTACCACACGTTTGTATTCACGAGTGCCGGTTCCTAAGAAAACGTCTTTAAATTGGTTCATGCCTGCGTTTGTAAATAACAGGGTCGGGTCGTCATAAGGAACAACCGGCGCGCTTGGAACAATCCGGTGATTTTTATTTTTAAAAAATTCTAGAAATTGCCGCCGTATTTCGTTTGATGTCATAATTCATTCTAAATTTTTAGTGAGGCAAATATAATAAAAATAGCTTTCAGCGGTCGGCTGCCTGGTCTTCAACGGGCCCGCCTTGACTCGCCCGCTTCGCCTCGTGTCTATTCGAGGCTGGCGTCTTTGGCGAGGCAGGTCGAA
>CAZQQC010000026.1:26559-28078 GCA_964595365.1 uncultured Melioribacter sp. | reverse complement strand
TCTACTCAAAAATCTTGAGGAACCCCCGGAAGGAATTATTTTTATTTTAATAACATCCGATAAAGAAAAATTGCTGCACACTATTCAGTCGCGATGCTGGAAGATAAGTTTTGAACCATTATCCGAAGCTGCGGTAAGTTCAATACTGGAAAAAAACTTCCAAACAGAGAGAAATACTTCACTAAAGGTTGCACACTTTGCAGATGGTTCGGTAATAGATGCATTATCTTTAACTAATGGCGAATTCGAAAATGTTCTTGAAAAAACCATAGCGATCTTAAGGTTCTCATTGGCAAGAAGATATAGTACTGCCTACAGAGAATTGTACAATTACTTGAAAGATAATTCTGACGATTCAGTTAGAATTTTAATTAGACTTATAAAAATATGGATTCGAGATGCTGCTAAGAACAGGCTTTCTATACAAGATTATTATTTTGAAAATCATATCAATACATTAATCAAATTTAATAACAGATTTCACAATACGAACTTGACCAAATTTTTTTCAGTTCTGGATGATTTAGATAACAACTACTCTAAAAAAGTGAACTTGAATGTATTATCTCTTAGCCTTATATTTGAATTAAGTTCACTGTCTATTTGGAATTAACAAGTGCTAAAAAATAATATAGATAAACAGGTACTACGAAGCCTACAAAATAAGCCATCAACGTCTTCTGAGAAAATTGCTTCCGACAATTTATTCACTACCAAAATAGTTCGTAACATTAGCGAGAGACACCATAATGTAAGTAGTTGTTTACAGTGTGACTGGAGTACATGCGATAAGCTGCTACCGGAAAATAGAAACATCGTTGAGATTTCTTGCAACGGTCTGTTATCCTGCAACTTTTGCGAGATACCTGCAGGAGACAACCTTGAACTATTTCCAGAAGACTTTGTTATTGTCCAACAGGACGATACAAATGAAATAGCACAAGTAAAACTTGTCGGAGAATTAGTAAAACTAAAGAGGCATTACCTAGGGTTATACGGGGAAAAACTGCCGCAGGTTGCCAGAAAAGCATCAGTAGAAGATCTTGACCGTGTCAGAAAAAATCTGCATGATGAGGAAAAAGCTATTCCGATTTTTAAAAAGGCAATTGAGAAATGTAAACTGGAAATGAAATTAGTAAGCATTCATTATCAATTTAATAGAAAAAAACTTTTCTTCTTCTACACAGCAGATGGAAGAGTTGATTTCCGCGAATTAGCTAAAGACCTTGCATCTGAATTTAAGACACGTATTGAATTGCGTCAAATAGGAGTTCGAGACGAAGCAAAAAGAATAGGTGGAATGGGTACATGTGGCAGAGAATATTGCTGTATTTCTTTCCTTTCGAGTTTCAAGAGAATTACAACACAACTTGCGAACGAACAAAATTTGCTTCCTGGCATGGGAAAACTTACAGGTCCATGCGGTAAACTAAAATGTTGTCTTTCCTTCGAAGTAGAGTAGAATAGAACCAAACTCATAAAAAAAATTATTTATAAGGTAAATTATGAGATTGGATAA
>CAZQQC010000026.1:0-26459 GCA_964595365.1 uncultured Melioribacter sp. | reverse complement strand
GAGAGGTAGTAATGAATTTTGAAAAAGTTGCAATAATTGGAGCAGGGACTATGGGTAACGGCATTGCCCATGTTTTTGCCCAAAACAGTTTCAAAGTATTTTTGGTAGATCGGGAGCAACATCTAATAGAAACAGGTATTTCTAAAATTAATTTTAACATAGATAGGCAAATTAAAAAGGGTACAATATTACAAGAGGATAAACAGCGTATTTTGAATAATATTACGACTTGTGTAGGTCTAAAATTCTTGCCTAACGATATAGATTTATTAATAGAGGCTATATATGAAGATATATCTACTAAGTATAGTTTATTTAATCAATTAAACGATATACTTAAATTAGAATGTATATTCGCTACAAATACTTCGTCAATATCTATCACAGAACTTGCTCAATCATCTAGACCTGAGAAATTTATTGGTATGCATTTTATGAATCCTGTGCCAATTATGCAATTAGTAGAAGTTATTCGGGGTTATTCAACAAGCCAAGAGACTTTCGATGCTATAGTAAAATTAACAACTAAAATTGGCAAAATACCAGTAGAAGTAAATGATTATCCCGGTTTTATCTCAAATAGAATATTAATGCCTATGATAAATGAAGCTATTTATGCTTTGTATGAAAATGTAGCCTCAGCAAACGATATAGACACGGTTATGAAACTTGGCATGAATCACCCTATGGGGCCATTAACGTTAGCAGATTTTATAGGTTTGGATGTATGTCTTTCTATTATGGAAGTATTATACAATGGTTTCAGTGATTCAAAATACAGACCATGTCCGTTGTTAAAAAAGATGGTAGCAGCCGGGAAATTAGGCAGGAAAAGCGGTGAAGGTTTTTTCATATATTCAGACAAGAAAGATAACCACGCATAATGTATATTATGTAAATTATACTTTCTATGCTTGAATAGATTCAGAAAATACTGCATCTACATATTTAGATATATTAAACTCCTGCAGATCCTCAATATTTTCGCCTATACCCACGAAGCAGACCGGTAACTTTTTCAATTCACAAATCTGAAAGATCATCCCCCCTTTTGCTGTACCATCGAGCTTGCTAACTATCAGTCCAGTTAGATCTACAAAATTATTAAACTCATTAACTTGCTCAATAGCATTTTGTCCAAAATTTCCATCAACCACAAGAAAAGTCTCGTTTGGTGCTCCTGGTATTAGTGAGGAAATTACTTTTTTAATTTTGCTCAGTTCTCCCATGAGGTTTTTATTATTATGAATACGACCGGCAGTATCAATAAGAACTACGTCAAGATTATTTTCAATAGCTTTTTTGACAGATTCATATGCAACGGAAGCGGGATCATTTGAGACAGCCTCTATTAGTCTTACATTTGCTCTTTCAGCCCAAATCTTTAATTGGTCATTAGCAGCTGCTCTGAATGTGTCTGCTGATCCAATAATAACTTCTAATCCATCTGCTCTTAATTTGTTCGCAAGCTTTCCTAAAGTTGTGGTCTTTCCTGAACCATTAATCCCTACAAAAAGAATTATATATGGCTTTTTGGAGTTCTCAATTTTTTCTAAAAGATTATAATTGGAATAAGAAAGTAATGTAGTTAATTCATCTTTTATGATTTTAATAACGAATTCAATAGATCTATGAGGTTGGGAGAGAATTGCTTTTCTAGCATTGTTGATTATTTTTTCTGTCAAACTTATGCCAAGATCGCAATTGATAAGTGTTTCCTCAAGCAATTCTATCATATCTTCATCAATAATAGCCTTTCGAGTAATTACTTCAGTAATTTTATTTAGTATTTTATTGTTGGTTCTGGAAAGACCATTTTTTAACTTATTAAAATCAATTTGAGAAATTAGTTTCATGTTTTTTTTTATTCAAGAATTCAAGTGCTCTAATAGCATATCCAAAAATTGATAAAATGCTAAGTGATAAACTTATGTATAAGAAGCTTAAATAAATGGCGCCGTTTTCTTGTACATTAAGTAATATTGCAACAAAAAATACCCCTATAGAAAAGATAGTTGCTTTACCCAGTAGATTCGAGGGAAGAATTTTACCAATTTTTTTACTAACAAATACCCCTCCAATAAAAATTATAATATCACGAAAAATTATTGTGTAAAAATAAAATAACGGGATCTTATTCATCAAAAATAAATAGATTACAATTATAGCCACCAATACTTTATCTGCGAGTGGATCAATAAGTTTTCCGAGTTCTGTTATTTGATTTGTTTTACGTGCTATGTATCCATCTAAAATATCAGAAACAAATGCTATTAAAACCAAATAAATTAAATTAGATAAATAAGCAGGATCATTGCGCGTAAGCTCAAAGAAATAGATAAAAGGAATTGCGAGTGCTAACCGGAATAGACTAACAAGATTCGGCGTTAAGAGTATTTCTTTGAAATTAATTTTCATAAATATCTTTGGTAATGCCAGATGGCACTGGAACGGGATAATTTCCAGAAAAACATGCCGTACAAAAATCTTCGGGTGAATGATCGGTCATTGCTCCTAGTAATTCAAACTCAGAAAGGTATTCCAACGAATCAACTTCAAGGTAATCACGAATTTTCTTTATGTCACCGTTGTACTTATGTGCTATAAGTTCTTCTTTAGAAGGGAAATCCATGCCGTAATAACAAGGACTTATTATTGGAGGTGAAGAAATCCGTAGATGAATCTCTTTGGGTCTTGCTTCTTTGATAAGTCGTACCAACTGTCTGGATGTTGTTCCTCGTACAATAGAATCGTCTACCAAGACAACAGTTTTGTGTTCAAGGACACCCTTGACGGTATTGAATTTTATTTTTACGCCAACCTCACGTGCTTTCTGCCCCGGTAAAATAAAAGTCCTACCGATATAATGGCTTCGAATTAATCCTATTTCTAAGCGCGATGGAATTCCTTGCTTAGCCAGCTGAGTCTGAAATCCTATAGCAGCAGTGTTGGAACTATCCGGTACACTAATTACAATTACCTTTTCCCCATCCTTATCTATTACGGGATGGTTTTGAGCTAATACTTTGCCTAGTTTCCTTCTCATTTTATCAACGTTCGAACCAAATATTTTACTATCCGGTCTAGAGAAATAAATGTACTCAAAAATGCAATGTTGCTTTGGCGCTTCTTCGGTAAAGATTTTTTCTGATTGAAATATATTATTTTTAATTCCTTCATCACTTATAATTATCATTTCGCCTGGCTCGACATCGCGTATGTATTGAGCTGAGTTGATATCTAAAGCACAAGTTTCCGATGTAACAATGAATGATCCATTTAACTTTCCAATACATAATGGTCTAAAGCCATAAGGGTCTCGTGCAGCAATTAAATAATTATTGGTCATTATGACGAAGCTGTAAGCTCCGCGAATTTTCTGTAATGCTTCTCGAATCTGATCAATTTGATTCTGTAACCGACTTCTTGCAATAAGATGTAGCACCACTTCGGTGTCGCTTGTTGTTTGAAAAATTGCGCCATCATTTACAAGCTCGTCTCTCAATTCTTTTGCATTTGTAAGATTTCCATTGTGGGCAATAGCTAAATTACCTAAGCGGTAATTAACGAAAAATGGTTGGATATTTTTTGACGAATTTGATGCTCCAGTTGTGGAGTACCTGTTATGACCTATAGCAAACTCACCCGCCAATTGATTTTCGAAAATATTTGGCGCACTAAATACTTCGGAAACAAGTCCAAGTTCTCTATGTATATTAAAAATTATTTTTTGATTTTTTTTTTCAGCCGCAATAATTCCTGCTGCTTCTTGTCCTCTATGCTGCAGAGCGTGCAATCCGTAGTATGTTGTCAGAGCCGCATCTTTGTATCCGGCAATTCCAAATATGCCGCAGTTGCACTTAGGTTTATCTAGATCTATATTCATGTGTTTTCAAATCTTAGTTAACAAAAGAGGCACTAATGTGTGCCCCGAGTGTGTCGGAACGGCGGGATTTGAACCCGCGACCCCTTGAACCCCATTCAAGTGCGCTACCGGGCTGCGCTACGTTCCGCTTTAAAAGGTTGCTTGTATGTATTGTAAAAAAGCTTTTACCTCTTCTAAATCTTTTTTTAACGAACGGGGTGCAATTGATTTCTGCTTATCACCGCTTGCTTGTGACAAAGTAATCAAAGCGTTAGAATCGAAATCCGTTAAAATTTTTTTTGCTCCTTCGATTGTGTACTTTTCTTCCCGGAGAAGTCTCTTTATCTGCAATATTAATTTAATGTCTTTGTTTGTATAAATTCTATTCCCTGCACGATTTTTACCAGGCTTTAATTGTTCAAATTCAGTTTCCCAATATCTTAGTATGTATTGCTCTAATCCGCTTAGTTTACTCACTTCACTAATTGAGTAATATAACTTTTTTAATCCGAAGTCTTTCATAACTACTACCTCTAAATTACATGAGATAAAATAAATTATTGTGAAGTGAGTATCAAGATTTCTTACAAAGAACAAACTGAAAATAACAGTATGATCGATTTTTTCATAATTAAATCCTCATCCATTATAAAATTTTTGTAAGAACATAGACGGCGGCTAAGTAACTATTCTCCTTGAAACCGGCAATGTAACCGCTAGCCTTAGTAGCTGTTACTAAGTTTTTTCTAAAACTATCCCTACTGGAAATGTTTGATAAATGTACTTCGATTATAGGAATCTTCAGCAATTCAACAGCATCTCTTATTGCAATTGAATAATGCGCATAAGCACCTGGATTAAAAACAATACCGTTATACATCTCATTTGACAACGACAATTTGGCAATGATTTGCTCTTCTGCATCTGATTGAAAGAAATCAAAATCTATAGAGGGGAATTCAAATTTTATTTTTTTTTCAATATCAATCCACGCTTTACGTCCGTAAAACAACGGGTCTCTTTCTCCAAGTCTGTTTAAACTTGGACCATTCATTACAAGAATCTTCATTGAACCTCGGAAATTTCCTCAATCACTTCGCGTATTTTAGGAGTAAGATATTTATCGTCAACGCCTAATTCTTTTAGAGCATTTGTTAGAATTATTACTTTACGCTGAAGCGTAGATAATTTATTTATAACTATTGTTCTATCATCTTTGATGATGCAATATCCTCCCTTAAAGTCCCCCCTTTCAAACCTTACTTTAGCACCCATCTCTTGAGCAATCTGTCTTAAGTCCTGAAGCAATTTCTCGAATTCCCTTTCTTTAATTTTCATTTTTTCTCAATGGTTTGAAAATGACAATAAAAATTACAGCTATGTAGCTGAAGACTTCAATTAAAGGGAAACTACTTAACACAACTATTCTTTTCCTGATTAATTCAACAACAGTGTTTGTGTCAAATGTGCCGGAATAGAGCAGCCCTATAATCTTATAATCAAGAAGAGCGAGATAGAGTTCAAAAGGAGCAGTGATTATCACTATCATCAAAATTATAAATAGCCAACCTTCATTTTTTATTTCTATTTTTGAGTAGAAAATATAAAGAAAGAATAATAGTAAGAAAAAGAGGTAGCTGATTAAGTTTATAACAAGAATAGGTAAAATTGTTTCCAGAACATCTGTTATGTTTTGAAGATTATAAAGATTTTTTAATTCTAAGTTGATTGGTTCGAATAGTTGGTATACAATAAGTTGCCTGGAAATATAACTTCCCAACCAGACGGCAAAGGAAATTACGCACAACGATAAAAGAGTTCTGGGAAGGATGTTTTTCTTCATAGGTAAATTTTTTTGAGCAATAATAATAAAAAATTATGACTGTTGCTTCTATTGATATTGGCTCCAATACCGTTTTACTTTTACTTGCTGACATAAACACACAAATATTGCAGATTGGAACCTCGACTACCATTTACAGGATTCCAAGAATATCGGAAGGAGTTAGAGAGAACCATATCATAAGTAGCTATCGTGAAGAGCTTTTATTTGCAACATTAAAAGAATTCCAAAATATAATTTGGAAAAACAATTGTGAGATAGTTTTACCCGTAGCAACAAATGCTTTCCGTATTGCAAAAAATGCCGGGCAAATTATAAATAGGATTAGAACAACTTTTGGCTGGAATACCAAAATAATTTCCGGAGATGAGGAAGCAAGGTTAACATTTATAGGTGTTGCCTCTTCAGTTATAGGTGGTTCTAAGAAAGTGGTCATTGATATTGGAGGTGGCAGCACAGAAATCATATCCGGCAAAAACAATCACATTGAATACAAAAACAGTTTTGCTTTAGGTGTAGTTTCGCTAACGGAAAGATATTTCAAAAATAACCCGCCAGGGAATCAAGAAATTGAGAGGGCTATTAAGGAAGTGGATGTTGCTCTTCGACCGGTCTTAAATGCATTCAATACAAATAATGTTATTGCAGTCGCCGGAACGCCTACAACTTTAGCTTGCATAAAAAAAGGTATCAGAATCTTTGATGATTCTTTGGTCGATCATGAAATTTTAACCGGTCATGAAATCAAATCAATTCAATCATGGTTAATCACTCTAACACATGCTCAGATAAAAGAGAAGTTCGGTGAAGTCGTTACAGGACGAGAGGATGTTCTTCTTGCCGGAACAATAATTCTTGAGAGAATAATGCATGCGTTAAATGTGAATCAAATTACTGTGAGTTCAAAAGGACTAAGGTTCGGAGTTGTGTATGACTACCTAAATAATATCAATAATTTTCCGGGTAAGAAATAAATTGTTGCAAAAACCGCAACAGACAGACAAATTCCAGCAACAATTGAATAAATTTTATTTCTTGTCTGCACAAATGTAAATGATGCAGAGTTAGCCATACTCCACACAAATAACAATACATCAATTACAAAAAGAACATAAGCCGCCATTGGTTTGATCAAGAAAGGACTTGGATTAAAAGAAAAAAAATATTCTCCAAACAAAGCAAAATGAATTGGTGTTAATATTAAAAATCCCAACGCTTGCGGGATGAAACAATAAGTGTAAAGAGCAAGATTATCTATTGCTCTATTCTTAACGCCTAAAGCATTATTCAATAATTTTATAATGAGTGAGAACAACAACAAAAGAAAAATGACAGGAACGCCGCCCGCAAGAAACGCTTGAGGAAAAACATTCATCGATTCTATACTGCCGTAAACTGAATTATAAATCATAGCCGAGAGAATTGCGTACTTTAAAGCAATTATTATTAAAAGTGAAATCACAAAATTTTTATGATCGGAATGAATAATTTTTTTGCCGGCTTTTAGAGGTGATTCAAAAATTTGCCACGTCGTTTGCCATAAATCAATATTAGAGACACGAACACGTAAATAGGAATCGCATTTTCCGCAATTCAATGAGAAGAAGGGATTTTCGGTTCCACAGTTTTTGCAAACTAAAACGTTTTTCATTAGTAGCCGCTAGAATTTTATTTTCATCGAAAGCTGGACCGTTTGTCCAAACTGATTTTCATTTACATTGAAATCGAACAATTGTGCATATACATACGCATCGACAAGATTTAGGAAATACGTTAGTCCCAGAAAAATTGCAAATAGATCGCGCTGGTCTTTATAAAATTCTCTTATGCTCATATAAGAAAAATTTCCGCTGGGATTATCCTTGGTTATACTTTGGCTGTATAATTCTCTGTACTGAACATAAGAATTATTAGTGTTATTCCACTGGTAAAAAAAATACCCTACAACCCCCCAAACCACCGGTATCTTCCAATATGATTCATTATAGAATTGGCCGAAGCCTGGAATAACCGCGCTTCTTAGAACCGCTCCCCACGGGGATTTTTTCATTACAAATTTGGAAGTATCGACAATTTGAGCCGGTGCAGAATTAACTTTTTCCTGTGCCGATATGCCCGATGCGAAAAGCATTAAAACAAACAGCGAAAAAAATATTTTAGTTATAATTTTTACCAATGGTTTCCAGTAATTCAAATAATCTTTCAAGTTCGGACAGAGAATAAAATTCTATAATTATTTCTCCGGCGCCGTTTTTTTTCTGTTTACAAATTACTTTGGTACCGAGAATACCCTGCATTTTCTCTTCCATATCTTTTTGCGATATGCTCGCAATATCTTTTACATGCGGAATAACTTTAGGCTTTTTACCAATTTGGGAATTTGTAAATTTTCTAACAATCTCTTCTACTTTACGAACCGTGAGATTTTGCTTTAGAATTTTTTCAAGTAACTCCAGCTGAATCAATTCATTTGGCAGATTAATTAATGCGCGAGCGTGTCCGGAAGTAATCTCATCTTTAATCAAGCTCAGCTGTATCCTTTGAGGAAGTTTCAACAACCGTATTGTATTGGTAATTGTTGTACGGTCTTTTCCTACCTTAGCTGCAATTTCTTCTTGAGAAAGGTTGCATTCTTCCATCAGTCGTTTATACGCACCGGCAATTTCAATAGCATTTAATTTTTCCCTTTGAATGTTTTCTATCAACGACAATTCCAGCATCTCTTCTTTCGTTTCAACTTTGATGATGTAAGCTGGAATTTCATGATAAGCAATATCTTTGCAAGCTCGAAGGCGCCGTTCGCCCGAAATCAGTTCATAATGATCTTGATGCGTTCTTCTAACGGTAATGGGTTGAATTAAGCCGTTCTCAAGAATTGATTTTCTTAATTCTTCCTGAGCAACCGGGTCAAATTCAGTTCGCGGCTGAAATGGATTTGGCAAAATATTCGTAGTCGAAATTCTTGCAAGAATACCATATGAAACACCGTCATCCTTCTGAATATCTTTTGTTGATACAGCAACGGGTGTGTCGAGCTTATCTTTTAATTGAGGGTTTATTAAAGCGTCTAACCCTCTGCCGAGCCCGGGCTTCATCTTTGTCAATTCTCGTTTCCCTTCTTTGTTAAGTTACTTCTTTGAATCAATTCGGATGCAAGCGATATATAATTTTGTGCGCCAATAGAACTTGCGTCGTATAAAATTACAGGTTTCGAATGGCTTGGCGCTTCCGACAATCTTACGTTTCTATGAATAATTGTCTTAAAAACTTTTTCACCGAAATAATTTTTTACTTCATCAACAACCTGATGGGATAATCGTAAGCGTGTATCGAACATCGTTAGAAGTACACCTTCTATTGCAAGCAGTTCGTTAAAATTTTTCTTTACGATGTTGATTGTATTAAGAAGCTGTCCCAATCCTTCCAAAGCAAAATACTCGCATTGAACGGGAATCAAAACGGAATCTGCAGCTGTAAGAGCATTTAAAGTTAACAACCCTAAGGATGGCGGGCAATCGATAAATACGAAATCATATTTATCATCGATTGATTGAATCGACTTCTTCAATAAGAACTCCCGTTCTTCCATAGAAACCATTTCAATTTCTGCGCCTACAAGATCTATTGTTGACGGAAGAATATCTAGATGAGGCATGTAGCTGTTAATAACACAGTCTTCGGCTTTCTCGATACCAATTAGAGACTGATAGACCGACATGTTGTTGTTCTCAACTCCCAAGCCCGATGTTGAGTTGGCTTGCGGATCAATGTCGATCAGCAAAGTTTTGAATTCCGCTGCGGCAACCGAAGCGGAAAGATTTATTGCAGTGGTTGTTTTTCCTACTCCACCTTTTTGATTTGCGATAACAATTTTTTTTGCCATAAAAGATTACAAACCTAAATAAGAGAATAATTTACAATTCAATTTCTTCACCAAAATTAAGAACTCTTGCTTTCTTTCCAAGTTGTTCAACTTTTTTCTTGAACTCGAACGGATCGGCAGCAATCACCGGGAATGTGTTGTAGTGCATCGGTATAGCAAGTCTCGGGTTTACTAATTCAACGGATTTCACTGCATCTGTAATCCCCATCGTAAAATTGTCACCAATAGGTAAACACATGCAATCAATTGGTGTTATCTCTCCAATCAATTTCATGTCGTAAAACAATCCGGTATCGCCGGTATGATAAAGATTCTTACCGTCAACTGAAAGAATTACCCCCGAAGGTTCTCCGGCATAAACACCGTCGGGTGTCATCGATCCGTGATGGGCGATTGTAAATTTTACCCTGCCGAAGTCGAAATTGTATCCGCCACCAATGTGCATGTTATGAGCTTTAAATCCTTTCGAAGCGCAGTAGTTAGCCAGTTCATTCACAGCAATAAAAAGCGAACCGCATCTTTTCGCAATTTTAAAAGCGTCTCCGATATGATCTCCGTGAGCATGTGTCAAAATTATATAGTCGGCTTTAACATCATTAGATTTAACCGGCGATGAAGGGTTGCCATCGAGAAATGGATCTATAAGAATGACTGTGCTGGTGCTTGTTGTTATCTGGAATGCCGAATGTGAAAGATATTTTAGTTTCATTTCGGGGTCCTTAGTAAAATTAAGAATCAATTTATTAACTCGCCTACGCAGGGCTGGTATACAAAAAAATTTGTTTGTTAAGCTCAAACCTTGCTTAACATCAGAATTAATTTATGCTACGCAAGGTTTTGAATATAAAATCAATGCGTAAGGTAAGTTATTAACGTCTTTATCATGAATAAATTTAATCAATTCCAACGTAAAATTTCGATTCGTAAACACTTTTTGGTAAAAATTTTTGAGATGCAGACAAAATTCATTAGTCGTTTTCTAATAAGTTTTTCTTCCGAAAATTTTTCAACATGTTTCTCCACTTATTCTCTTTCGACGTTTTTAACGATGCAGAAAGATAGTTCCGCAGTTGATCTCTGGATAACCCGCTTTTGAGATGTCCGTTCTCTGCGATAGAAATACTTCCGGTTTCTTCCGAAACTATTACACTTATAACATCTGCCTGTTCCGAAATTCCTATTCCTGCGCGGTGACGCATTCCCAATGGTCTTCCCTCTTTGCTTGTCTCTGCAGATAACGGAAGAGTGCAGCGTGCAGCCTCTATAACATCGCCTTTGATTATAACTGCGCCATCGTGCAAAGGTGAATTGGGAAAGAAAATTGACCGCAACAAATTTTTGCTGACCCTGGAGCCGATCATCTCCCCTGTTTCAGTTACACCGCGTATGCCTACAGATTTTACAACCACAATAAGTGCACCGTGCTGATGCTGTGATAACTCGAACGCAGTTTCGGAAATAATGTGAGCAATATCTGATTCGTCATCTTTGATGAACAATCTGATGATGGGTGTTCTTCCTAATAGAACCAAGAATCTTCGTATCTCCGGTTGAAATAAAATAATGAATGCAATTACCCAAATATCGGAAATCAATTTTAAGAGCCAACCTAAAGCCTTAAAGTTAGCCGCTTGAGCAAAAAAAGAAAGTACGAGAACGATAATTAAGCCGTAAAAAATTTGCGCGGCAACGGTTCCCCTTATAACAGTATAGAGTTTGTAAAAAATTAAAGTAACAAGAAGAATATCTATGATATCTAAAAAAGTTACTGTAAGAAATCCTATTCTGAATAATTCAAACATTATCGAGCTGTTCCGGATTATCAATAAAATTATTGAGCTTAGAAGCAAAGACTGCTTGTTTTACATTGTGAGTGCGAATGAATTTGGCTCCGTTTTTTATTGCTATAGTTTCCGAAATGACTGTAGGAACTATTCTGTCTTCAATGCTGATTTCCAAAGCTTTACCAAGAAAGGATTTGTTGGAAAGCCCTACCATTATCGGTAATCCAATTGCCTTGAACTCATTGAGTCTTTTCAACAATTCATAATTGTCGATTACCCGCTTACCGAATCCGATGCCGGGATCTATCACAATATTTTTGATCCCATGTTTCTTTGCCGTCTCTACTTTATCGATGAGAAAATCAAAGACTTCTGACACAACATCATCGTAGTATGGATTCTGCTGCATTGTCTTCGGATTACCTTTCATGTGCATGAGTATAACCGCTGCGCAGTAGCGTTGCACAACTTCAATCATCCTTGAATCGAAATTAAAAGAACTGATATCGTTTACAATTTTAGCTCCGCGCAGCAAAGCTTCTTCCGCCACTTTAGATTTTGTAGTATCGATAGAAATTATTGCTTCCGGATTTTGTTTAATTATCTCTTCAATGACCGGAATAACGCGTTTTGTTTCTTCTTCTTCTGAAACCGGTTCTGCACCGGGACGGCTCGATTCTCCACCTATATCAAGTATTGCAGCGCCGTTATCCAAAAGTTTTAAACCGTGTTCGACAGCAGTGCTCTTTTCAAAATATTTTCCTCCATCCGAAAACGAATCCGGTGTTACATTAAGTATTCCAACCACGCGAGCTTTGTCGAGCGGAAAAGTAATTCCTCCAATAGAAAAAAAATTGTTATCGTAATTGCTGATTTTCTGGAGAGCCCGGATAACCTTCTGTCCGCAGTCTTCATTTCCTATCGCTATAATCTCTTTTGCAAGTTCCCTAAACAGTGCAAACGAACCGAGAGCAAGGAGATCCGAAAATTTATCTCCTTTGTTACCGGTAGTGTAACAAATTTCTTTGTTGCTTAAAATTATTCTTTTAATTTGCTGAGCCAGCTTAAAATCGATTTCGCGTATTTCCAAAGCATGCAAATCTTTTTCGTGAAGGTCGCGATAAATGTTATACTTTGTGCTGTAACGCCTAAAAACATTAGGATAGAATATATCGACCAGTTGAATTGTCAATCATAACCTCGATGACTGATTGTTAAAAAACAAATACAACAGAAATATTTCTAAAATAAGTATTTGATAGGTTTCTACAAAGCAAGAATATATTTCAAGAAACAGAATTCACAAATTCTAATGTCGCTGCCGTAATGTTGTTTTTACTATAAATCGAAGTGCCGATCACAAAAACATTACATCCGGCATCGGAAATTTTTTTTACGTTTTGAATATCAATTCCCCCATCAACTTCGATAAGAAAGTTTGCCATGTGTTTTTCCCTAATCTCTGCCAGGTCTCTAATTTTACGAATCGAACTTTCAATAAACTTTTGACCGCCAAAACCCGGATTCACCGACATTAATAGTATTAAATCTACCATATCAATAACTTCTTCGAGTGTATTCAACGGTGTTGCCGGATTTATTGCTACGCCGGCTTTAGCGCCGAGCTCTTTAATTTTTGTAATTGTACGGTTCAGATGAACGACTTCTTCCCGATGTACAGTTAGCGAATCCGCACCGGCATTAACAAAGTTTTCCAGTAACGCATCCGGATTTTTTATCATGAGATGCACATCGATCGGCAGCTTTGATGTCTTTCTAATTGCTTCCGCTACTAATGGGCCAAAAGTTAGATTAGGTACAAACTGCCCGTCCATAACATCGCAATGAAT
Source organism: uncultured Melioribacter sp. (assembly GCA_964595365.1). Classification (GTDB taxonomy): domain Bacteria; phylum Bacteroidota; class Ignavibacteria; order Ignavibacteriales; family Melioribacteraceae; genus Fen-1258. The sequence goes on along the minus strand of CAZQQC010000026.1, from coordinate 13,234 downwards.
CCACTTTGCACCACCCAATTCAACATATCGTATTTGTTGGGACAGATTTGAAAAATCCGCAGCAAGAATAGACGGTGCAATTATTTTTTGATTATTCATTTTCTATTACCAAACTTTGTTTGTGTTAAAACCACATTCACGCTATCGCCAAGATTCATCAGACTGTTTTCCACCGGCTGCTGATCAACAATTGTATTCGGTAAAAGAGTTGGCGAATTGATAAATGTTTTATTCCCAATTTTTAACGACAACCCTCTTAAAATACTTTCGGCTTCCACCAACGACTTACCAAGCAGGTTTGGCACTCTAATCATTCCGACTTTTGGACCAATGCTAACTTTCAAATTGACAGTTGAGCCTTTAGCAATTTCCTTCCCTTCGAAATATTGCTGTTCAACAATTGTATTAACAGGAAACTCGGATTCGACTGAATCGACTTTGCCGAGATTAAGCCCTCCTCTCTCCAGAGTTAACATCGCTTCTCTAAAACTTTTTGTTATGAGCGAAGGCATCTTGACCATCGGTTCGCCTCCGCTTATTGTAAGATAAATTCTCCGGCTAACCTTAACAACGGTGTTTGCATTCGGTTTCTGATAAATGACTTGATCTTTCCGATACTTATCATCAAACCGGGAGGTTTCTACAATTGGACTTAGCCCTGCGCTTTCGAGGATTTTGATTGCTTCATCTTTGTTTTTTCCAACAACGTTAGGCACAGATTCCTCTTTGCCACTGACATAAATTGGAAAAATTACGTCATCTAAAATTATCAAGAAACCAATCAGCCCGATGAAACAGAATAATACCACTTTCCAGAATTTTTTCGACGGCTTTTTCATAACTGAAATATATTAAACCTATTTCTTATGACAAAATTCGGCACTCATCTATGCCCCTCATTTCAGATTGAGAGTATTTCTATGCTGGAATTAAGATTTTTTTTCTGAGTGGATAATTTCTTGCATAACTTTGACTAAAAGAATAAATTTTGCCATCAATTTTAAAGCCTATGGCTGAAACCCCGGAAGAAAAAAATATAACCGTTAATCGAAAAGCACGATACGAGTATTTTGTTCTTCAAACTTATGAAGCGGGTATAGTTTTAGTCGGTTCCGAAGTAAAGGCTTTAAGACAGAACAAAGCAAATCTTGTTGATAGTTATGCTGTTATTACAAACGGAGAAGTGTGGTTATTAAATGCAAATATTTCTGCCTATGATCAAGCAAGCATTAACAATCACGACCCGTTAAGAAAAAGGAAACTTCTTCTCAACCGGAGCGAAATACGCAAACTGAATAAAGCCTTCTCAGAGAAAGGCAACACTCTCATTCCTCTCAGACTTTATTTCAAGAACAGCATTGCAAAAGTTGAATTAGCCGTTGCAACCGGCAAAAAACAATATGACAAACGCGAAGATATTGCCAGGCGCGATTTAAAACGTGAGATGCAAAGAAAATTTAAGTAGCTTATTTAGGAGATTATATTGAATAAAAAAATTCTCTTCCCCTCTGCAAGCGAACAGATGGATTTGATCAAAAGGGGTACATTCGAAATCATACCGGAAGAAGAACTGGTTCAGAAAATTGAAAAGTCTATTAAAGAAAACACACCTCTTAACATAAAACTTGGCTGCGATCCAACCCGTCCGGATCTTCATCTTGGCCACTCGGTTGTTTTAAGAAAACTTGCACAGTTTCAGCTGCTTGGCCATACAGCTATTCTTATCATTGGAGATTTCACCGGCATGATCGGAGATCCGTCCGGTAGAAATTCATCACGTCCGCCATTATCTTTTGAAGAAGCCCGGGAGAACGGCAAAACTTATTTTGAACAAGCTTCTAAAATTCTTGATAAAGAAAAAACACGAATCGTTTATAACTCAATGTGGCTTGGTAAGATGAACTTTGAAGATGTTATTAAACTATCTTCTAAGTATACTGTTGCAAGAATGCTTGAAAGAGATGATTTTACAAAACGTTACAGGAGCGGAATTCCGATCGGCATTCACGAAATATTGTATCCACTCGCTCAAGCAATGGATTCAGTTGCAATAAAAAGTGATGTTGAACTGGGTGGAACGGATCAGAAATTTAATTTGTTAGTCGGCAGAGATATTCAACGGGAGTTTGGATTGTTACCGCAAGTCGTTCTAACTCTTCCATTGCTTGCCGGTACCGATGGTGTAGAAAAGATGAGTAAGTCGCTCGATAATTATATCGGCATCAACGAATCTCCAAGAGAGATTTATGGTAAAACGCTTTCAATACCCGACGAGTTGATTTACCAGTATTTTGAATTGACAACAGATATATCCAATCAAGAATTGCAGTCGATTAAAGAAGATCTTAAAAATTCATCAATTAACCCAAGGGACATTAAGCGATTGTTAGCCCGGAAACTTGTCGAATTGTACCATTCAAAATCAGCAGCCGCCGAAGCAGAAAATGAGTTCGATAATATTTTCGTAAAGAAGGGTTTACCGGATGAGATACAAGAATTTAAATTCAATCCAGATGTTTACGAAATTGAAATTCTCGACTTAATTGTAAAAGTAGGTTTCGCCTCTTCAAAAGGAGAAGCTCGTAGGTTAGTCATTCAAGGCGGAGTTACTATCGACGGGGAAAAAATAATTGACATAAAACATATCGTTCGGCTGGAAGGAACTAAAGTATTGAAAGTAGGAAAAAGAAATTTTATTAAACTAATAGGAAAATAAATATGGAGGATACCGAATTGTACGTCCCAACAAAAATTTTTTTCACAAAGGGAGTCGGAAAACATAAAGAGTACTTAGCTTCATTCGAACTTGCTCTTCGTAGCGCCGGCATCCAGATGTGCAACCTCGTATCGGTAAGCAGTATTTACCCAGTAGGGTGCAAAAGACTAACTAAAGATCAGGGTTTAGCATTACTTAAACCGGGACAAATAACCCACTGCGTTATGGCAAGAAACGCAACAAATGAACCGAACAGATTGATTGCTTCTTCAATAGGAGTTGCACTACCGGCAAACAAAAGTATGTACGGATATCTTTCCGAACATCATCCGTATGGTCAAACAGAAAAAGTTTGCGGTGAATACGCAGAGGACCTAGCTGCTACAATGCTGGCTACTACACTCGGAATCGATTTCGACCCCGAGAAAGCATGGAATGAACGCGAGCAGGTTTATAAAATGTCCGGCAAAATTGTAAATACTTTTAACGTAACGCAATCGGCACAGGGTGACAAGAATGGACTTTGGACCACAGTGATAGCCGTGGGCGTTCTGTTACCGTAAACTTTATGCATAATCATTTTATGTTTTGGATAATATTTTCTGTAATCATTGCAGTTATGTTCTATATCGATCTTTACATCACTGCACATCGTAAAGGAAAAATCGGACTCAAATCAAGCTTGATATGGAGCGGTGTTTGGATTGTGACCGCTCTCCTTTTCAATCTTCTAATCCTATTTTTTCTTGAAAACGGACAAGTTAAAGCCATTGAGTTTCTTGCCGGCTATCTTGTAGAGAAATCTCTTTCGGTGGATAATCTTTTCGTTTTTCTTATGATCTTTAACGTAATGGGTATTAAAGAGGAAAATCAACCTCATGTTTTGAAATGGGGAATAATCAGCGCCATTGCCATGAGAATATTATTTATACTTGGCGGAATTGCATTGATTACCTTCTTCCACCCGATAATTTATTTTTTTGGTGTGCTGCTGCTTTATGCTTCCTACAAAATGGCTTTTGGGAAAGACGAACAAATTGATCTGAAAAAAAACCCAGTTGTTAGATTCGCTTCAAAATATTTCAATATTGTAACGGATTATACCGGCAACAGATTTTTCACCAAACGAAACGGGAAAGTTTTTTTTACCCCGCTTTTTCTTGCTCTTCTACTGGTTGAATCTGCCGACATAGTTTTCAACATTGATTCAATACCTGCCGTAATTGCAATAACCAGCGACCCGTTTATAGTTATCACGTCGAATGTGTTTGCCATACTCGGTTTACGTGCGCTCTATTTTGCCCTTGCAGCACTGGTAGATATTTTCATTTACTTGAAATACGGTGTAGCGTTCATCTTAGCTTACGTTGGCATCAAGATGCTTATCACCGATATATATTCGATTCCCACACCGGTGAGCCTTGCGGTAATTATTTTTTGTTTGGTCGCATCAATTACTGTTTCGATCATGAAGAAGAAACATTCCGAAACATGAGAACGCCAATCGAATGAATAACCGTCACGGTTAATAGCCCGGCAATCATCGGCTCAATTTCTTTTAGCCTTTCCGCAGTTACATAATTTCTAATTAAAAACCAGCCAACGCTTGCTATAACTCCCAATATTATTTCGGTAATAGCAAAAGTATTGGATACCCTGAATTTTTCGTAATAAGCACCAATAACCAACAGTATGATACCTGGTATACATATACTGCCAATTAAGTACCAGATGAAGATGACGGATTGAATGTAATAAGCAAGCAGTACCGCTATTACCGATGAAACAATTAACCCAATTCTGGTATAAAAAGGTATTTTCTTTTCATTAGTATGTCTTGCCAGCTTAAAAACAAAATCTCTCCCGAAGGTTGTACCGCTCAAAAAGACAAAACTGTTGAGTGTAGAAAATATTGTTGCAAACATCGCAGCATAGAAAAATCCTTTAGCACCGCTTCCTAAAATTTTCTCTGCGTAAAGAGGAAATGATAAAACCGGATTGGATAGATTTGGCAACGATGCACGTGCGAATAATCCCGTACTTGTTGTTAAGAAATCGAACAATGCCCATAAGAATACAGATATTATTATTCCCCGCATCGCAACATTCCCGTTTTTTGCCGCATAGCACCGCTGGTGAAATCCTGGATCGGCAAATGTCCACATCGCAATCAAAAACCATACAACAACATAAAGCGGAGAAACATTAGACATGAACTGTAAATGTTCTTCCGGCAGTTTATTCACAAGATAATCTATTCCGCCGACATACTTGAACGAGACAAATACAATAACGATGAAGCCAAGAAACATTACAAAGAACTGAAACACATCGGTATACAAATCCGACTTGTATCCGCCTTTAAATAAATATATTCCGGAAAAAATTACGCTTATTACCAATCCGTAAAATAGACCGACGTTAAATATGAGACTGAATAGACTTGCAGTCATCAAAAGATACGGCGCAGGAGAAACTAGAATAAAAACTACCAGCGAAGAGATTAATCCCACTTTTTTACCGTAAACTTTTTCCAGCTTATCGGGAATTGTGAACAGGGATGCGTTTCTAATCTTTCTTGCAAAAAATATTGCAAACAGAATAGCAAAGACGTAATAGGGAAGCCCTTGAGTTGTCCAGCTGAGAATTCCGTAACGATAAGTAAATTCTCCAACGCCAAGAATTCCGCCGTACCAGGTGGAAACATTTGTCATGATGAAAAGAAACAGTCCCACCTTTCTGCCCGAAAGAAGATATTCTTCTGTGTTTCCCCCTTTTTCTTTTTTGGGTATGAACCCAATCAGCAAAAGTAGAACGAAGAATGCAAGCAGAATCGCAAAATCGACTGTGCTAAATGAGACCATTTTTTCTCATCACATCAAAATTCCGGATGACAAAGGCTTTTCCCCCTTTAATTTTTAGTCTAACCTCTTCCCCTATCGCTATATTGCTTGTACTTTCTTTTGCCCCGAAAGGAAGAGCAAAATTTTTCAGGGAGTACTTTAACCCCTCTGACACAAATTTTGTTTTAGCATCAAATCCATAGATCGATATTGTTTCCCCTGGAACCGTTCTAAGAATTGTTGTTCCTTTATATACCGAAAGAATAGATTTCTGATGAATCACTCTTATCCGCAGTTTACCGAAGAACTTCAAAGTAATACCTAGATTACAAAATGAGTGATCGAGTCTGTCACCTGTAGCACCGAGAAGAATTATATCATTAAATTTATTCTTGTATGCAAACTTCAGACATTTCTCTACATCAGTATCGTTCTGCCTAACAATCTGAATTATTTCGCACTTATCATAATAATAGTCGTAGATCTCCGGCTTAATTGAATCGAGATCGCCGATTATATAATCTGGAATCAGTTCATATTTAAAAGCTGAATTAGCGCCTCCGTCGGCGCAAATCAATTTATTGTACCCTATCGATTCCAAATAGTTAAAAATTTTCTCCGGTAGAGGCTGACCGTTAGCCAGAACAATACACTTTTTCATTGCAATCCTAATTGTACGCCTATTAATAAATTTCTCTCTGCAGCAGGGAAGAACTCTTTCCCGATTCCATTAGATGCATACAAATTATTAAACAAATTGGTGACCTGGAAGTAAAACCTTAACTGTTTTGCAAATGGCTGCCAGGGAAATTCGTAAGAAGCGAACAAATTTGTTACAAAGTATGCATCTACTCTATTATCGGAGTAGTTTATTAAGCCCGGGTAGAGTCTATTAAATTCACCCAGTTTTGTTCCATAGTTATCAGTAAAAAATTCATCGACAAATTTAGCGCTCAACTGCGCAAAAAATTTTTCATAATTTATCTTTAGAATACCATTAAAAGTTGCCTTAGGAAAGCCGCTTATTGCGTTGTTGGTTAGATCTAAATTTAAAACGGTGCTGTTGCCTGTCGATGGATCTGTATACGAAGCGTAACTTACACCTTTGCTTATATAGTTCTTGCTTAATGATCCATTCAACACAAGTTCAAAATTTGGATTGATTTTATAATCGAAGACAAGTTCAGCGCCGTAATGGATTGTTCCCTTCATATTGCCGGTGATGGGTTGACCGAATCTATCGACCTGACCTTGCTTTACAATTTCGTTATTGAAGAGCATATAATAGAAGTTTAATGAAAGATTAATATTGTTACCTGTGTACGATGTTCCAAGTTCGGCATCGTTGATGGTCTCAGGATTTACAAGCGGTTTTGAAAAATTATATCCTCCGGAAGCATTTGCTTCGAACTGCGGGATTGATCCGCCACTTGATTCGGCTGCATTGTAGTAATTTACCAATCTTGGTTCCCGTGAAACCCTTGAGAGAGTTACATAAAAACTAAGTTGTGGTGATGCTTTATAGTTTAATCCAAACCGCGGATTGAAGAATAAATTATTAACATTAAAATCTGTTCTTAAGTATTTTTCATCAAACAACATATAGCGGTTATATGCCAATTGAATTTCGGCTAATAAATTAAATCTTTCATTCAGATTATATTCTTCATGAGCATAGAGATTAGCAATATTTTTACCTCCTTTGAAATAGTAATAACGATAATCAGACGTTAAGCCGTCAGGTAGTCCTGTCCCATCAACGATGCTCCCCCAATGGATTGAACGATGAATTCTAAATTCGCCGCCGACAATTAGTTCGCCATTATCATGCTTGATGCTTAGTCTCGGGATCCATCCACCTTGTTTGTTTTCCACCATAGCTCTAATCATTGCATTCTCGGGGTTCTGTTTTGGCCGAAACCCATATTGACTTGAGATTCTAAAATAATTTGTGTCTGCCCAAGAACCATCATAATCAAAAAATCCATTCCCTAATACCAAAAAAAATGCGGAGTTGAATGAAACTTTGTCATTAATTTTCCAGTCATTCAAAATTTCAAAATGCGGCTGTGCGAAATTTTCAATTTCATTCGGACGTCTTTTCAGAACATATGTATAATCTTTATCGTTTGCTTCCCAGTAAGAGTAGTTTTCCTTCCTCAAATTTTTATCTTTGATAGCGAATTTTGGTAAGCCATTGTAAGCTAATCCATCTTTAATTATACCACCGTAAATATTTATTTGTGTAGTCAGATTATCGTCGTACCGCGCTACACTCATATGATACGCAACTAAATTTACCCAGCTGGAATTTCTGTAACCGCTGCTCAGTATCTGTGAAAGTTTTCCGTAAAACGAATACTTGTTCGAAATTAAACCGGTCGAGTATTCAGCAGAGTATTTTCGTGTGTTAAAATTTCCTAACGATGCCGAGAAGTCTTTCTTCGGTTTGTCTGAAAATGCTGATGTGATGATATTAATTGAACCTCCAATGGCAGAGGCACCAGCTATGCCGGAACCGGCTCCTCTTTGTACCTGAATTAGTTCGGTGCTTGCCAGCAAATCCGGGAAATCAATCCAGTACACGTTAAGATCTTCAGGGTCGTTTTGCGGAACACCATTAATAGTGACTGAAATTCTTCTCTGATCAAAACCACGAATACTCAGATAGTTATAACCTATTCCGTTTCCATTTTCCGAATAAAAGAAAGTTGATGGTAAATAACTAAGCACTTCAGGAATATCCTGATTAGTATAAGTTTTCTTTATTGAATTTTGATCCAGCTGCGAAAACGTAATTGGTGTAATACCCTTTTCTCCAAAGGTACCCCGCACAAGTATGGTTTGACTCGTAATCATTTTACTGCTTAGATATACGAGATTGGTATCCTTCTCTGATAGGTCGGCTATACTTATACTTTTAATTTCGTAACCGATGTGGGTGAAGCTAATCACATTATCTTTTGAAATTTTACCACTTAGTCGAAAATAGCCACTTTCGTCCGATGTGGTTTGAATACCTTTGCCGTCAACCGAAATATTTACAAAAGAAATGGGAGATTTGTCGTACAAGTTGAGAACCCGTCCTTTGATTGTTTGCGTTTGGGCAGAGATAAAATTGTTTAGAACAAATAAAAAAAGAATAACTAAGTTTTTCATTTCATTCCTCCTTCTTTGCGAATGAAAAAGCCGTTCGGGAAAACGGCTAACTCAATTATTCTTCTGCAGTTTTCCTACGCTGGCATTATCCAGATCAGGTTCAAGGGTTTACTCTCAGCCGCTCAGATTACGAGGGCACCCCTAACGACTTTCATTCAGTTTTTTTAAGAACAGTTGTTTTAAAAGATTTTAAGCTTTTGACCGATTTTTACTTTATCCGAAGATAGGTTATTCCATATCATGATATCGGAAACCAGCACTCCGTAATTTTTAGCAATGGTCCAGAGCGATTCGCCTATTTTAACTTTGTGAATCTTTGCATCTTCCTTTGTTGATGTCTTTGCATCGGCTTTCCCGAAATCGTTTTTTACCGATGGTTGTTCTTTACTGACTAACAGTTTTTGTCCACTTACAATTTTAGAATTTTTCAGATTATTCAAAGCTTTCAATTCCTTCACCGAAATATTATTCTTTTCGGCAATTGCAGATAAAGCATCGCCATACTTCACAGTGTAATAGCTACTTTGTTTAGAAACAGCAACATTTTTAGAAAAGTTCGATTTCTTAACAGCGGTATTGTTATCAGAATAAATTGAAATTGCTTTGCCTTTTACCAGTTTGTCGCTCTTCAGATCATTCCAATTTTTTATATTGTCAACCGACACATGATATTTTTCGGCAATTTCACCGATGGTGTCGCCATTTTTAATTGTGTATCTAATAACATTGGATTCAGCACGGGAGGAATTATCGCCCAGCGAATTAGCGTCCTGTTTATCAAAAAGAATTAACGACTTACCGGCGGCAATTTTGTTTGAGGTTAACTTATTCCATTTTTTAAGTTGTGCTACAGTTACGCCAAACTTTTCGGCAACCTTGCCAAGCGAATCTCCATGTCGAACTTTGTATTTAGTTGTACGATTAGAAATCAACGATCGGCTTTCGGAGCTTCGTTTACCATCGCTGGAATAGATCATTAGTTTACGACCCCGCACAAGTCGATTGGATTTCAAATTATTCCAGTCTTTTATCTGTGCAACAGAAACTCCATACTTATTTGCGATTGTAGAAAGAGACTCGCCACTTTTGATTCTGTGTTCTACATAAGAATCACCGGAGTTAACGAAGATCAGGTTTTGCTTCTCTGCCAAACTCATTTTGTCTATAGATGAGTAATAATCAACTTTGTCGTTATTAACATAAATTGTTAATTCCTCGCCAACTTTTACAGTGGAGGTATAGGGTAAGTTGTTCCAGTTTCTAATGTCCGAAACTCTAACGTTGAAGAGTCCGGCTATATCAATCAAGTTATCTTTGCTTTTGACTGTGTATTTGATTGCTGTTCTACCTTCAGGCTTTAAAAATTTCGTAGAATCTTTTGCCAGTTCTTGATATATGCGTTCGTATTTATCGGGGTCCGCATTGTTTGTTAATTTCAATTTATATGACGGATTATCATCTAATGAAGTCAACTCATTTTCAATTGCGGGAAGAGTATCGGTATTAATTCCTAAATCTTCCTCGCTATATTTTGAATATGGTATTCTCAATTCGGTGCCTGCATGTAATCTTGATCTGGTAGAAATCCCGTTCATTTCGGCTAGTTGAGAAATGCTTACATCATATTTAGAAGCAATCTCGGATAATCTTTCGCCATGTTTTATAGTATGAGTTACAAAAGTAATTTTAGCATCGTCAGGAAGTTTCTTAAGGTTTTCGGCAAATGTATCATATGATTTTGTTGGGATTCGCAACAGATATCCGCCGTCATAATTCGAAGGTGTAGAATTCTGAGTTAGTTCCGGATTCAATTCTCGAAGCAAATCTCCACTAATGCCTGCACACTTTGCTAAAATGTTGAGATCTATAGCATCCGATACTTTATAGGTTGTGTAATCGGGAACTTTTTCATACTGGATATTCGTAAATCCGTATTTTTCGGGTTGGCTGGCAATTAAAGTAACAGCAATATATTGAGGAACGTATCCCCTCGTTTCGCGAGGCAGATATTTTCTCATTTCCCAGAAGCTGCTTGAACCGGATCTTCGCATTGCTTTCCTGACCCTACCTTCACCAGTATTGTAAGCTGCAATTGATAGATACCAGTTTCCCAAAGAGTAATACAAATCCCTGAGGTGCCTGGCAGCTGCCCTTGTTGCTTTTTCGGGGTCTCTTCTTTCGTCAATGTTAAAATTAACATTCAAATCATACAGTCTTGCTGTACCTTTAACAAACTGCCATAAACCTACAGCTCTTGCCCACGAACGCGCTAATGGATTCAAACCGCTTTCAGGCATACTTAAGAAAATAAGCTGTTGAGGAACTTTTTCTTCTGCAAATATCTTAGCCATTAAAGGAAAATACTTACCAGAACGTGAAAGCCAGCTTTCGATGTAATGTCTTCCTTTTCCGGTGAAATACTCAATGTACTGTTCTACATATCGATTAATTTCTAACGGAAAATCACCAACAACAACCGTTGTACTTTTCTCCGGTTCAATTTTGGTTGTATCATTATCAACCGGAATGTCGGGAATCTTCTTATTCATCCATTCTTCAAGAGCACTGATTGAGGCATTCTGTGGTAGTTCGTCAAGAGTTTCTACATATTTCTGATAGTCTTCTACAATAGAGTTCTCTAATTCCGAATAAGCAGCATTATCCTCTATATCGGGATAATAACTTAAACGGTTTATTGTAGAAAGCGCTGATTCATAGTAATTCAGAGCATCTACTTTGAAACCAAGCTTCTGCTGATAAAGCGCATTTACATAGTCTTTGCGTGCACTTTCGAGCATCTGATTAACTAATGAAGGAGGTTCTGTTACAACAACTGTATCTTTATTTATTTCCCCGGAATGTTTCTCCGTTGATTTTAGAATTCCACATGATGAGAAGGTAGATATAATCAACGCTACTATTGGTAAAATAAGAAGTTTCTTCACACACTCTCCGCTAACTTTATTTCAGGTAGCAATTTAATTTCTGCAAAACGGATTGTCAAGTTAGTTTATTAAATAAAATCATTTTAATGCTTGTTATTACATAACTTAGAAATTAAGAACCCGATGGGAGAAATTAATTACACACTTACAAAGGAATGTTGCAATGCTTTTTCCTCGGATTTATATCAACTTTTGTTTTAAGAAGTTGAAATGCTTGAATAATCTTCATCCGGCTTTCACTTGGAATGATAACTTCATCAATGTAGCCGCGTTCTGCAGCAATATACGGATTTGTGAATTTCTCTACGTATTCAACCAATTTCTCATTCAGTTTTTTTTCCCGGTCTTTCGCAGAAGCTATCTCTTTCTTGAAGATAATTTCAACAGCGCCTTTGGGCCCCATAACGGCAATTTCTGCACTCGGCCACGCGTAATTAAAATCTCCGCGTACGTGTTTTGAGTTCATAACATCGTAAGCGCCGCCGTAAGCTTTACGCGTAATGATTGTAACTTTCGGAACGGTGGCTTCGCAGAATGCAAATAGAAGTTTGGAACCATGCCGGATTATACCGTTCCACTCCTGTTCGGTTCCAGGCAAAAATCCCGGTACATCTTCCAAAACAAGTAGCGGTATATTAAATGCGTCGCAAAATCTTATAAACCTTGCACCTTTTACAGAAGCATTGATATCTAGAACACCGGCAAGAACAGCAGGTTGATTCGCTATTACACCTACAGAGATTCCCCCCACTCTTCCAAAACCTACAATAATATTTTGTGCATAGTTTGAATGTACCTCCAAGAATTCATCATCATCCAGAAGAAGATCAATAATTGTTTTCATATCATACGGTTTGTTGGGATTATCCGGAATTATTTCGTTTAATTTTGGCTCCGATAAATCCCGTGTAAAATCAAACTCCCTTTCGATCGGAAGGTCTTTCCAGTTCTGAGGGATGTATGTAATAAGTTTACGTATATTTTCAAGAACCTCTATCTCGGTTTCATTCACAAAATGAGCCACACCGCTTTTGGAAGCATGAGTTTCTGCACCGCCAAGATCTTCAAAACTCACCTCTTCGTGCGTAACCGTTTTCACAACATTTGGACCGGTAACAAACATGTGACTTGTATTCTTTACCATAAAAACAAAATCTGTTATTGCAGGAGAATAAACTGCACCGCCGGCACATGGACCAAGCACCGCCGAAATTTGCGGCACAACACCGGAAGCCAAAGTGTTACGAAGAAATATTTCTGCATAGCCACCAAGACTAACAACACCTTCTTGAATTCTAGCGCCGCCCGAATCGTTCAAACCGATTATCGGTATGCCAAGTTTCAGAGCCATATCCATTATCTTACAAATTTTTTCTGCATGTGCTTCAGATAACGATCCTCCGAACACTGTGAAGTCCTGACTGAATAAAGCAACTTGCTTGCCATTGATCTTTGCGAAACCGGTAACAACACCATCGCCAGAAAATTTTTGTTTTTCCAGACCGAAATCGTGGCTACGGTGTTTTACAAACATATCTATTTCTTGAAAACTTCCTTCGTCTACAAGCAAT
>CAZQQC010000025.1:0-28171 GCA_964595365.1 uncultured Melioribacter sp. | reverse complement strand
CCTGCAATGTTGTAACCTGGGCCGTGATCCGGCGATGTGCGGATGATTGGCAGTCCGGCTGTAAAATTAACACCGGAATTGAAATTGAGAAGCTTAAACGGAATTAATACTTGATCGTGATACATACCAAGAACGGCATCATAATCTTTAAATTTCTTGGTACCAAAAAATGCATCGGGAACAAAAGGTCCATCGCACAAAATACTTTTGCACGCCTTCAGAGCTGGTTTTATAATAGTGATCTCTTCTTTGCCGATGTTTCCCTCTTCGCCGGCGTGCGGATTTAATCCCAAAACTGCAATACGCGGCGAATCAATTCCAATATCAATCGAAAGAGTTGAATGTAAAACTTGCAATGCTAATTTGACCGATAAAATTTTTAATGAACGGTGTACGTTTGCAATCGGTTCGTGAATTGTTGCCAAACCGCAAATTAATTCATTCGAGAGAAAAACCATCAAAAATTTTTTTGAGCTGGATAATTTTGCAAGTATTTCAGTCTGTCCGGGCAAATTGATTTTTGCAAGTTTCATTGCAGTTTTTGAAACGGGTGCAGTTACCATTGCATCTGCATTTTTTTGTTTCAACAGTTGATAAGCTTTGAGCAGAGCTGCATACGAAGCTTCTCCGGATTCTTTCGTAGGTTTGCCGATTGACTGGGCATAATTTCCAATATCCACAATGGTAACAAATTCGTTATCAATTTTTGATGGAAGCACGTCTTTAGCAATTTTATAACTAAACGAAGGACGTTCTATCAATGAGGCGCTTTCGAAAACGTTGGCTGGACAAACAAAAATTATTTTTTTATCCCGCAGGGGATGAATCCGGTTGATTGTTTTGAGGCAGATTTCCGGTCCAATTCCGTTAATGTCGCCGCACGTGAATACAATTGTATTCATTTCTATTTTTCTAAAGTGTAATTTCCTAAACCTGTCCTATCAGTAAAAACAAATTCTTTGTTTAATCTATGATAAAACCAAATCTCAACAACATAATTTGCCCCGGAATATTCTCTTTTAACCTCATCCGGTTTTCCGTATTGAATATAAACTATTCCGCGATCAGTTTTAACACCATTTTTATTATTGATAGAGCTGAAATGAGTCATAGCATAATCGGCACGATTGTAGAATTCGGATTCCAATGCGTTAAATACAGCCGACCTGTCGGTTCTTCTCGAATTCCAATAATCGGCAAGAACTTTATCATAGTCTTTCTTATCGCTGCTTAACAACGTATCAACTTTTTCATCGCTCTCAATAACGCTTAAAAGCTGAATTGCAAGTTCAGGATTTAACAAGGTTCCCGGCTTATCCTCCCATACTACGTTAATTTCAAATTCCGATAATGTTTTACCGTTAGCTGAAACGGTAAACTTTGCAGGTTCTTCATTCAGTTTAAAACTGAATCCGTCAAGGATAAAAAGGTTGGCAAAGCGAGAGTGATTCGTTTTATCAATCACAATATTTGAATTACATTCTTTAATCGACAAATTGTTACGGAGATAATTGGAAACATTCTGCTCAAAAACATCTTTACCGCTCTGTTCAATCTTAATATTAATTCGATTTATGGTTGTATCGGTAACGGGAATTATCAGTTGATATTCCTCCGGAGAAAACGGAATAGTATTTCTATAATTAACCAATTCGAACAGAGGGAATGAATCGCACAAATTTCCATTCTTCCGCACAACGATAGGTGGCATAATATTCTGTTTCAGAATTCGGGGAACATCGATTCTAATTGAATCCAGAGTATAGTCCCGGTCAGAATTAATAATATTAAGAAAGGGATAAACTATAAGATCTTTTATGCCGGTTCTAAATCGTATTACTCCTTGAAGAAAATCCTTCTCGGAACTTGTTGAATCATACGAACTGATAGAAACAGATTTAGTTGAAGATAGGCGTTCAATAATTTTATCGTCACTCTTTATGTCCAGATTCAGAATAAGCCCGGCTTGAAATTCGTTCCCGTTTTTTACAAAGATCAAATTGTTATACGAAACACGATAACTTATATAACAGACAAGTCCTGAGTCGGACGGTAAAATGTTTTTCTCTATGGCAATTAGACCTTCTGCAGACGATGAAATTTTTTCTCTTGGTTGAGCGGATAGCAGATTTGCTATTACAAATGAAAATAAAAATGTGTAAAATAATTTTTTCGGTAAATGATTCATCGGCAGCAAGAATTGTTAACTGTTCATGCTTAACATGAATTCCTTATTATTCTTTGTACCTCTCATTTTGTCTAATAAAAATTCCATAGCCTCGGTCGAGTCGAAATCGGCAATGATTTTTCTCAATATCCAAACTTTGTTCAATTCATCTTCTTTTAACAGCAATTCTTCTTTTCTAGTACTGGATTTATTTACATCGATTGCCGGAAATATTCTTTTATCTGCAAGTGTTCTATCGAGAACCAATTCCATATTTCCGGTTCCTTTAAACTCTTCGAATATAACCTCATCCATCCTGCTGCCGGTATCAACAAGAGCTGTTCCGATAATAGTAAGACTTCCGCCATCTTCGGTATTTCTTGCAGCACCAAAAAATCTTTTCGGTTTATGAAGAGCATTCGAATCGACGCCGCCGGAAAGAATTCTTCCGCTGTGAGGAATCACCGTATTATGTGCTCTTGCAAGACGTGTTATGGAATCCAACAGAATTACAACGTCGTCTCCGGCTTCAACCATACGTTTGGCTTTTTCAATTACCATGTTTGCAACCTGAACGTGACGTTCTGCAGGTTCATCAAAAGTTGAACTGATAACCTCAGCTTGAACAGAGCGCTGCATGTCTGTTACTTCTTCAGGACGCTCATCGATTAGAAGCATAATTATTTTTACTTCGGGATGATTTCTTGTAACGGAGTTGGCAATCTTCTGAAGAAGAATTGTTTTACCTGCTTTAGGCGGAGAAACGATTAATCCTCTCTGTCCTTTTCCGATCGGTGAAAGCAAATCCATAATGCGCATCGAATATTCGCCCGGAGCGGATTCGAGTTTTAAGCGCTTGGTAGGATAAACCGGAATCAAATTATCGAATAATGTTCTTTCGCGAATTGCTTCAGGGTCCTTACCATTTACAGCTTCTACACGGAGTAAAGCGAAGAACCGCTCTCCTTCTTTGGGCGGACGAACCTGCCCGCTCACAAAATCACCGGTTCGTAAACTGAACCGTTTGATTTGTGAAGGTGAAACGTAAATATCGTCCGGAGACGGTAAATAATTGTAATCTGCAGACCGAAGAAATCCGTATCCGTCCTGCAATACTTCCAGCACTCCTTTCGAAAATGTTAAACCATCTTTTTGAGATTGTGCTTCAAGTATTTTAAAAATGAGTTCTTGTTTGCGGAGATCGCTATATCCGGCAAGTCCAAATTCTTTTGCAATCCTGAATAGATCAATAATTTTCTTTGATTGCAATTCTGATATGTCCATTGGCATATTTTAATCCTACTCCTTCTGAAAAAATTTAATGATGTTTGTTTTAGGTTAACAATCGGGGAATCTTTGATAATTGTTTAATATGAATTAATTGTGCTGCAGATGACCATTGAGGTACAGTCAAAACTTAGTCTTCCTATTAGCTATTGTCAAGTCCTTTCTTCAAGATTTTTGATTTTATTTTTCCCAGTAGATACATGCTTCCCAGGACTGCCAGGCACCTGTTTTGCTCGAGTTTGATGAACTCCCGGATGAACTCTCCGGGGTCTGCAACGGGGGAAGCATCAATTCCGGCATTGTTTGCGGCAATAGTCAATTCTGCCATATCTGCAGCCCGGTCTATATCTATATGTGTCAGTAAAACCGTATCAAAAAAAGGCGACAGCTTTCTAAGCATCAATTCTATTTCCTTATCTCTCATAGCACCAAAAATCAAAACACGTTCTGAATATAGTTCCGATTCCTTTGAGAACTCGTTAAGAAAACTCTCTATTCCTTCAACATTGTGGGCTGAATCGAAAATCACTCTTGGTTTTTCATGATATACTTCGTAACGCCCAGAAATGCCAGTATTCTCAACAACATTTCGAACTCCACGCGATAAAACCGTACCATTAATAACGCTCAACGCCTCTGCTACAGTTTTTACTGCCAGGGCAGCATTCAACAACTGGTGTTCTCCTCTAAGAGGAGTTTTATAAATCGAAAATTTCTTTTTGCCAATCGAAACAACAATTCTTCCGTTTTCACCCGCAGTACAATTCTCTATTTCAATTAAACTACTGTTCATCAGCTCTGAAATTTCCCGGATAACTTTTTTTGCTTCATCGGGAAGTTTACTTATGAGCACCGGAGTGTTAGGCTTTATAATTCCACCTTTTTCGCGGGCAATCTTATCAATTGTATTACCAAGATGCACTGTATGTTCCAAACTTATTGACGTTATTACCGAAGCGATCGGATAAATAACATTTGTTGCATCTAATCTTCCGCCCAAACCGGTTTCAATAACAGCGTAATCAATTTTTTGTTTGAAAAAATATTCGAATGCCAGGGCAGTTGTTACTTCAAAAAATGTCGGCTGGCTCTCATCAATGTAATCTCTCAGATTGTCAACAAAGTTTGCGATATATTCATCGTCAATCATTTTGCCGTTAATACGAATGCGTTCGTTAAATTTTACAAAATGAGGAGAAGTATAAAGACCTACTTTATAACCGGCTTCGGTTAAAATGCTGGCTATGAATGAAGCTGTGCTTCCCTTGCCGTTCGAACCGGCAACGTGAATGCATTTTAGTTCTTTATGCGGATTACCAATCTGTTCAAGCAAATGATAAGTCTTCTCCAGCCCAAGTTTAATTCCGAATTGATGCATCGCATAGAGTTTTTCGAGTGCAGATTTTATATCCATGTTAGATTTGATACGAGCCGGTTAATGAAGACAATTTTTCAATCGAACTTTTCAAGCAATATTCTTCCAAACCTTGAACTATTTCGATACCGGCATTGGGATTTATGAAATTGACAGTTCCAATCTGAATAGCTGATGCGCCTACAATCATGAACTCAACGGTATCCATCCAGTTCATTATGCCGCCGACACCGATGATTGGAATGTCAACGTTTCTTTTGATCTCCAAAACTTTGGCAAGTGCAACCGGCTTTATTGCGGGACCCGAAAGACCGCCGGTAATGTTTTTTATTTTCGGCTTGCGCGTGCTAATATCGAATGATGTTCCAATAAGCGTATTGATTGCCGAGACTGCGTCGCCTCCGTTTTGCTTAACTACTTTTGCAAAATCGGAAATCCTTGAAACGTTTGGTGAAAGTTTTACGATAACCGGTTTATTTGTTGCAGCTCTCACCTTTTCAGTTATACGCCCGACCGCATTGATATCGTTTCCAAACTCAAGTCCCCCCTCTTTAACATTCGGACATGAAACGTTAATCTCGAACGCCTGGATCGTCTTTTCACCTTCCAAAATATTCACACATTCAACATATTCCTCAATTGTGCTGGCTGCAATATTGCAGATTAAAGTTGTGTTTAGATTTTTCAGAAACGGAATTTTTTCTTTGATGAAAACTTCCACACCAACATTCGCCAGACCAATAGCATTCAGCATACCCGAAGGTGTTTCTACTATTCTCTGCGGAGGATTTCCCTTGCGCGGCTTTAACGAAAGAGATTTTGTAACAATTCCGCCAAGTTTACTCAAGTCTGTAAATTGAGCAATCTCATTACCGTAACCAACAGTACCGGATGCAAGCAGTACAGGATTTTTTAATTTCAGACTTCCGATATTGACCGATAAATCTATACTGTTCATAGCTTCACCTTACCTGCTTCAAATACGGGACCATCTTTGCAGATCAGTAAATATGAATCGCCATCGCTTGCTTCGATAGGGCAGCCCTGGCAGATTCCGAAACCGCAAGCCATTGCGCTCTCAATCGAAATTTGACAGTCAAAATTGTTTTGCACTGTATATTGTTGCAAAGCTTTCAGCATCGGATTTGGTCCACATCCGAATACTCGGAATTTATTTTTTTTGATCGATGAAATTTCTTTTTTAAGAAGATCAACCACAGTGCCTGGAAATCCTAACGAGCCATCATCTGTGGCAACCGAAACATTCTTAAGTCCGTGTCGAAGCACCAGATTTTCAGACCTGGCGCCTACGAACGTTACAACGTCTTTGTTTTTGAAAATCCGGTCAGTCAAAAACGGGAACGGTGCTGTTCCTAATCCTCCGGCAACAATAACCGCAATGCTGTAATCACCATCGTAAACAAAACCTTTGCCAAGTGGTCCCAAAATTTCAACCTCGTCGCCAACCTTCTTTTGTGAAAGCAACCTGGTACCTTCGCCGTGAATATCAAAAAGAAAATAAATTGATTCGTTCTCAAGATTACAGATGCTGAATGGTCGCCTCAACAATGGATCCGTGCCTTCCGAAACTTTTATGTTGCAAAACTGTCCCGGCATGGCAGCCGAAACTACTAACGGAGAAAATAGTTTCAGCAAAAATGTTTGTTCGTTAATTTTTTCTATCGATTCAACTTTAGCTTTTTCGATATACAAAAAAATTCCCGGTCTAAATAAAAAAATATTGTAAGTGTAATGTGATATGTAAAGATAATAGAATATTACTTCTTAGAAAATTTTTCTTCGATCATTTTGATCTTATCGAGCCGGCTCTGATGCCGGTTACCTAAAAAATTGGATTTCAACCAAACATTGGCAATAGACTTGATCGTTTCTTCGCCCAACGAACGGGCTCCTAAAACCAATACGTTTGCATCGTTATGCTCTCGCGAACTTCTAGCAGAGAATTCATTATAGCATGTTACCGCTCTAATGCCCGGAACTTTGTTGGCGGCTACTGCCGAAGGTATTCCCGTTGCATCCAGTAGAATTCCTAAATCACATTCACCAATTGCAACCCGGTTAGCAACGTTGAATGCTATATCGGGATAATCAACCGGATCCTCGGTAAACGTTCCTATATCATTGATCTCGTAACCTTCATTCTTCAGAAGGTCGAAAAGAATTTTTTTTTGCTTCACACCGGTGTGATCGGAACCAATAATTATTTTCTTTTTAACATTTAGATTACCCGTAGAATCCGACGAACTTTCTTCCAAAATTTTTATGCCGGACGATCGGATTCTATCTTGAGCAAGCGGAGTTAAAACGGAACCTTTCTCAACAATCATCTCGGTTGCACCGCTTTTGATTATTCTTTTTACGTCGTCTTCAGTAATTAACTTTTTCATCTATCTCTTGTTCTAAAATATCTTCCCATTTAATTTCACGATACTTATCAAGTACAATGTTAGACATTCATCCTATCCTAATTGACCTCCTCGAAAAATCGTTGCCTAATATTTGAATGTTTTTTGACTACGCCGACCGTGCGTTGTATCTGTACTTCCAAATATTTTATCAAGTCACATTGCATTTAAAAATCCGGCGGCATTTCCACAAAAAAATTTATGTCGCTTTCCTCCATTTAGTCTCCGCGCATACGAGCCGAAAAGAGCTATGCTTGTTACTCCGTATTTTTTTCGCAATAAATCTTTTCTGCTCTTTAGAAATTCTTTAATATAATTTTTATCTATCGTCATCTCTTCTTTCTTTTCTTAATCTTACACATGTACTATATCAACTCTGTCCGTTTGTTCAACTTAAGATGATCGACAACTTGACGAACATCCTGTGCATTATTCCGGTGGCAAACAAGAAGCGCATCGTTAGTATTGATTATTATCAAATTAGCCACACCTATTACCGCAGAAAATTTTCTTGGCGAAAAGATGTAAGAATCAAATGTATTTTCCGTGTAAACATCGCCAATAATTGCATTGCCTTCATCATTCTTCTGAGATACTTCGTAAACAGCTTCCCAATTACCGACATCGTTCCAGTAAAAATCTGCCTTCGTAAGAAAGACATTTTGGGATTTCTCCATCACACCGTAATCAATCGAAATACTTTTCAGCTGTCCGTAAACATGAACCAACTGCCTTTCAAAATCCGTTGTTCCAATCGACTCTTCAATTTTTTTCAATCCGTCGTACAGGTCGGGAAGATGTTTTTCAATTTCATCAAGAATTGTATCTGCCCGCCAAATAAATATTCCCGAATTCCAAAGGAAGTCGCCAGATTCCAAAAACTGCCTTGCCGTAGAAAGATTTGGTTTCTCGGCAAAGGTGAGTACCTTATAAATATTTTTGTCAACATCTTTCTCGTCAAATTGTATGTAACCGTAACCTGTCTCCGGGCGAGTTGGAGTAATTCCGATGGTAACCAAGCCTTTGGATCTATTGGCAAACCTGGCGGCACCTAACAAACATTTTCTGAATTCCACATCATCCTTAATCAAATGATCCGAAGGAAGAGTGATTATAACAGCGTCCGGATTTTTACTTTTTACCAGAATGGAAGCGAGGCCGATACAAGCGGCAGTATTTTTTCCGAACGGTTCATCAATAATATTTTCCGGGGGAACCTGCGGCAGCTGTTCTTTTACTCTAAGTTTTTGAACTTTGTTTGTTATAACAATGATGTTCTTCGAGTCAATCAATCCCTCCAATCGTTTGACGGTATCTTGAATCATTGTATTCTCTCCAGCAATTCTGATCAACTGCTTCGGTTTTCTCTCCTTGCTTCTGGGCCAGAATCTGGAACCGACACCGCCAGCCATAATAACAGCATATATTTCCATTTATTTTTCCTTCTGTATGGGAGAAATTGTTTTTCCGAAATTCTCGGCACGATTCAAATAATTAGTTATATCAACTTCCTTTCCTCTAACAACCGCAACGATAACAATTAAACACGATCTGAGCGACTCTATGATATTTGCACTTGGTGGAATTTTTTTCTTATTAATCATTTCCAAGCCGGATGAAAAAATTTTGTGCATATTGGAAAGAATTTCAAAACCGACTTGCCGGGAAAGTTCAGCATGTTCTCTCATCACTTTAATATAATTGTTGATTTCATTTTCGGTATAATCGAATTTAAGTACACGGTTCAAAAAGGAATCCAATTCTTTCACCGGCTTCAGAATCTTCTCTTCGTAATTTTCAAAATTGAAAACGGATTCTTTGTTTAACTCTTCAAAAATTATCGCCTCTTTCAATTCATCGGCTTTTGTTCTTATCGGTACTTCGAGTTCAACCTGTACCTTTGGAGAGGTTGGAACAGACTCTGTTGCAGTTTCTTCTCTTTTAGTAAAGTCCACTTTAATTGCGGCTTCCTCAAACTTTTGAAAAAGAGCTCGTGCCATCTGAGGTGTAACAACATCTAACACACTGCCTATCTCCCTTACCAGACTGTAACTGTGTTCTTTGAATTTATCGGAAAGTTTTAGAAAATCTATTTTACCATTGTCTATAAAATTTACCAGCTCGCCAAGTTTAATTCCCAGTTTGGAAAGTTCGGTTATCTTTTTAAGGTTTTTGATTTCTTCGTTAAGGTCGGTAGCATTTGTCAATTTTTCTCTAATGATTGCAACTGTTTCAATTTTTTCCGAACTCAAACGGAGATTATTGGCTGCCACTACTATGCATTGTATTATGTACTGTTTAGCCGGATCCAATTTTTTTCTGAAATCTGCGATCGATTAAGTAATTAAAATTTAGCTTGTTAAATTTAATGAATTTTACAGATTATTTTCAGAACACTCAAACCCGTTGCAGCAAATAGCTTGATGAATTATATGAACTTTCCGCATCGAATCATAGTTTACAAAGGAAAAAGTTTGCATGATCGGCTATCGTTTTTCCAAATTCATACCACCCTCTTCCGGTAAAAATGCTTTTGAGCAATTGATGAATATCTTTATGCAGATTTTAAATATCACTGCCGGAGATGTAGCTCAATCGTTAAACATTTTGAACGATCTCGATAGAAAATATAATTTGACCGGCAATGAATACGGCATTGGCGATTTCATTCAAGACTTAAAAGAAAAGGGATACATCAAGGAAGAAGAGAACGGTTCCGGAAATTTTTCTATAACTTCGAAGACCGAACAGCAAATCCGCCGCCGGTCTTTAGAAGAAATATTTTCTAAGTTGAAAAAAACCGATCGCGGCAGTCATCAAACTCCATATTCCGGTGAAGGTGACGAAAGAACTGCCGACCGGCGTGATTACCAGTTTGGAGATGCAATCGACCATATCGATATGACCGCTTCAATTAAAAACTCGCAGATCAAACACGGACTGAATGATTTCAAGTTAACAGAAGATAATCTTGAAATTGAAGAAATGGATTATAAAACTTCAACTTCAACGGTTTTGATGATCGATATTTCGCATTCGATGATACTTTACGGCGAAGACAGAATTACTCCGGCAAAAAAAGTTGCTATGGCTTTGTCGGAATTGATTACAACACAATATCCCAAGGACACTCTCGATGTAATTGTCTTTGGCGACGATGCAAGACCGGTTGAAATTAAAGATATTCCATATCTGCGGGTTGGACCGTTTCATACAAATACCGTTGCAGGCTTAGAACTTGCTATGGATATTCTAAGACGGAAGAAAAATAAGAACAAACAAATATTCATGATTACCGATGGAAAGCCGACTTGCTTGAAAATCGGTATTAAGTATTACAGAAACAGTTTCGGCTTGGATCGGAAAATTGTAAACAAAACTTTAGACAAAGCGGCAAGCTGCAAAAAATTGGGAATAACAATTACAACTTTCATGATTGCGCGCGATCCTTACCTCAGGCAGTTTGTGCATGAATTCACAAAAATCAATCAAGGCAGAGCATACTACAGCAGCCTTAGCGGGCTGGGTGAATTTATGTTCGAAGATTTTGTGCGCAATCGAAGAAAAATTTTAAGATAAGGAAATGGAATAATGCTTCCACATTTTGAAAAAATAAAAACACTCGGCGAGCTGAAGAAAAGTGGTTACAAATCCGTTCATATCAAAGACGAAATGCGCGGTAATCTGATAGAAATTTTAAAGAACAACAAAAATTTTCTTAATAAAATTATTGGCTACGATGAAACGGTTATTCCGGATATTCAAACAGCGATCCTTTCGAGGCACAATATAATTCTGCTCGGTTTGCGTGGACAGGCAAAAACAAAAATCGCAAGATTGATGGTGGATCTACTGAATGAGTTCATTCCGGTCATTGAAGGTTCCGAATTGAACGACGATCCGTTTCACCCGCTTTCAAGATTCGGGAAAGATAAAATGGCAGAACTTGGCGACGCTACTCCGATAGCATGGCTCGGACGCGAGGAAAGATACACCGAGAAACTTGCAACTCCCGACGTAACGATTGCCGATTTGATAGGCGATGTAGACCCGATTAAAGCCGCATCTCTCAAACTTCCCTATTCAGATGAAAGAGTAATTCACTTTGGTTTAATACCAAGATCCCACCGCGGAATTTTCGTAATTAATGAATTACCCGATCTCCAGGCGCGAATTCAGGTTGCACTGTTTAATATTCTTCAAGAGAAAGATGTGCAAATTCGCGGCTTTAAAATTCGTCTTCCGTTAGATGTTCAATTTATTTTTACAGCAAATCCGGAGGACTATACAAATAGAGGATCAATCATAACGCCGCTAAAGGACAGAATCGATTCTCAAATTTTGACACATTACCCAAAAACTATTTCAATTTCCAAAAACATAACTGCGCAGGAAGCAAAAATTGCCGAACATCAGAACGAAAAGATTACCGTTCCAGAACTCATTAAAGACATTATCGAGCAGATTGCTTTCGAAGCCAGATCAAGTGAATTTGTTGATCCCAAAAGCGGTGTATCTGCTCGCCTAACAATTTCTGCCATGGAAAATATTGTTAGCTACGCCGAGAGGCGACTTCTGATTAACAACGATGTTCATACGATGGTGCGGATTTCAGATTTGATCGGCGTAATTCCTTCAATCACCGGCAAAGTTGAACTGGTTTATGAAGGCGAACAAGAAGGACCTTTTAAGGTCGCAAATATTTTGATTGGCAAAGCAATTAAGTCTCAATTCATAAATTATTTTCCGAATCCGGATAATTTGAAAAAGAAGAACGGAATAAATCCGTATTCGCCAATTCTCAATTGGTTTTCAAAAGGACAAACCATTGATCTGCTGGCCAAACTTAACAATAAAGATTATGGAAAGATTCTCTGTTCTATTTCGGGTCTCAAAGAATTAATTGATAGAACTTTTAGAAGTTTTAATAATGAAGAAAAATTTTTATTCATGGAATTTGTTTTGCACGGTCTTGCTGAGTTTTCGATGATAAGTAAAAGTCACCTTGAAAGCGGAATTCAGTTCAAAGACATGATGAGTAGCATGCTGAATTCGATCGACAGTATCGAGATAGATGAAGAAGAATCGCTTCTATAATTGCTGAACAAATTGATTTTATTTATACAGAGCTAAATTACTTTGCGTCTTGCCGCTAAAAGCTAAACCACAAGAGAGCAGAGTGCGTGGCAGCAGATCGCAAAGAGCACAAAGAATTAACCATGCTTCTCCTTAAATCCTTTCATCATCCAGCGACGTGCAAGTAACAATCCAATTGGAGACAAGATAGCTATGAACCCGTAAACAAGCCACATTGTTTCTGTATGCATCTGTGAAGGCGGCGTATCGGCAGGACAATAGCGCATCAAGAACCAACCAGAATATAAACTAGTGATCACCTTTGTTAAGAACCATGGAAATTGCCCAATCCCCATATAAATACCAGTCATATTTTTAGGTGCAATCTCGGCAACCCATTGCAAAAATCTCGGCTGCCACATAGCTTCACCAACTGTCATAATGATGATGTACGTAACAAGAGTATCGAACTTTGGTCCCAATGCTAAAATGAATGTCGGTGATGCCATAACAAGCGTTCCAATGATCATCATTGTGTAAGTATTTTTCCTTGATGTCAATGCAGCAACCATTGGAGCTAGAATAAAGATTAATATCGGATTGAGGTTGACAAAGAATTCAAAATTGTTCTGAACAAAACCTTCAAACGCTCTGCTGGTATATTGAGGAATGGTTAGCCAGTTGTGCGCAAACAAAGTTTGAACAGGAATAAGTATAAAAATAAAATACAAGAAACGCTTATCTTTCAGAGGAAAATTTTTCAAATAGAATTTTATTTTTTCCTTCGTCGTCATTTTCGAAAGTTCGTCATCGTCTTCTTTATCGGTTTCGATTTTGCCTGTGCTTGCATTCTCAATCGCAGCCTTTACCGCTTTCTTTGTCATTATGAAATAGACAACGGCTATTCCGGCAACAGTTAATGCAACATAAACCCAGAACACTCCCAGTATATTTGTTGCTCTACGAACCGGAGGAGAGATCAACCCGGGGAGATAACCACCGAGATTCATCAACCCATACAACATTGCGTAACCCATTGCCGCGGTATTTTCATTCGTAAACTTTTTTACTCCCGCATAAGCAGCAGGCTGATAAATTCCGTAACCTAAAACAATTCCAAGAATTCCAAGCATAGCGTAAATATGCGCAGAGCCCCACAATCCCGGTGCACCGAGATGCGGAGCGATTGACAGTAAAATTCTTCCGGCAAACATGAACAATAGCGCGTAAAGAAGAGCTTTACGAACACCAATCCAATCAACGGTGGCGCCAAGGAAAAGCATACTTAACGTAATTCCGGCTGTTAAAACACCGACCATGTTTCCGGCGCGTATGTCGTCCAGCTTCGTATAATCATTAAAATAAATTGCAAGAAGTCCAAGAACACCAAAGTAAGTTAAGCCTTCGAGAGTATAAGAAATATTTAAACCAACTAATGCTCGCGAAGTGTGCATGAGATCAATGAACGGTTGCGTAATGTCATAAATAACTTTTGCAAACTGACTAACGTTTTCAGTTTCAACATTTTTCCTTCCAACAATAAACAACGCAATTAAAACTGCAACGGGAGGCAGAATCAAAGCAGCAATAAACATCAAAATACTATTGAAACCTTTCTTGATAGCCAGTCTTGGTGTTCCCAACAAAATCACGAAATACAATATGAGAGCTAAGCCAACATAGACAATTGTCAAATCCATAATTCACCTTTAAGTTGATTAGATTATGTTCACTTCAGGAATTAATTCAATACCAAACTTAGTATGCACTGCCCGGACAATTTGTTCTGCAAAATTTATTATTTCGGTTCCCCGTGCCTCCCCGAAATTCACAATTACTAAAGCTTGTTTGTTATAAGTTCCAACATTACCGTTCTTCTTTCCTTTGAAGCCGCACTTTTCTATAAGCCAACCCGCGGAAATTTTATACGACCGGTCATCAATCTTAAAAAAAACAAGATCGTCAAAAGATTTTTTTAACTCGGCAAATTTTTTTATATCAACTTCAGGATTCTTGAAAAAGCTTCCGGCGTTGCCAAGTTTACAAGGATCCGGAAGTTTACTCATTCGAATCAGTTTTACCAGATCGCTGACTTCTTGAATAGTTATGCCAATATTTTTTTTTGTACGAACAAATTCTTGAAACGCGCGGTAGTTTAAGTTAAAGCTCTTCTCTTTTTTCAATTTCAACGTAACATTTGAAATCAGAAATTTATTTTTGAGTTCGTTCTTAAAGATGCTGTTACGATAACCAAATCTGCATTGTTTTTCTTCGAAACAAACTTTCTCATGAGTTTCCAAATTGTATCCTTCCAGCGAAACGAACACGTCTTTCAACTCTACGCCGTAAGCGCCAATGTTTTGTACAGGCGCAGCGCCAACAGTGCCTGGAATCAGAGATAAGTTTTCAATTCCATAATATTCTTTCTCCACACAGTAAGAAACCAGGTCGTTCCATGATTCGCCGGCTTGTGCATTTACAAAGACGAAATCGTTATTCTCATCAACCACTTTGATTCCTTTTGAAATAGATCTTATTACCAGTCCATCATAGTTTTTAGTGAAAAGGATGTTGCTCCCCTCTCCCAAAATTAAAACCGGAAAATTCTGAAACTCTTTTTGTGAAATGAATTCGAAGATTTGTTCTGCAGATTCGAGTTCGGCATAGAAATGTGCGTTTACATCAACTTTGAACGTGTTGGAATTTTTCAATGAATAATTTTCTTTAACAATGATTGGCTTTTCGGTCATCTATAACTCTATTTTGTGCTCGCGCACCCGCCAGTCTACATGGCTGATTTTTGTGCCGTTGGAATGTAATAAAACCGCACCTTCCATGTCGGTTCTAAATATTTTCACATGCATTGCATTTAGTTTCTGAATAGTCTCCCGATGCGGATGATTAAATTTGTTCATCACACCGGCACTAATTATTGCTAAGGACGGATTCACCCGGCGAAGAAATTCGTCGCCAGTGCTTGTTCTGCTGCCGTGATGTCCTGCCAAAAGAACATCCGATGCAAGAAACGATTTATACATGTTCGAGTAATTCTTTTCTATTTTAATGCTCGCATCTCCGGTCAAAAGAAAAGAATTATTGCCATAGACAATTTTTATAATACCGCTCCTATCGTTCGAGCTTGTAAATGCTGTATAATTATTTAATGTGTCGTTCAAAACATAAAGACGCGCGTTTCCTATTGCAAATTTTTCTTTAGAAAAATACTTGAGCGGAATATGATAATTGCCAAGCAGTTTTTCAAAATCTCGATCGAGGAACGATGTGGCGTCGACTTTCGGTTTTAAAATTTGTTTTACTCTTTGATTTTTTATTAACGAAATAAATCCACCGGAATGGTCCGAATCGATATGCGATACAATACCGTAGTCAATTTGGTCGATACCAAGCTTATCCAGTAATGGTATAATTACCCTTTCGCCGTTGTCAAAGTATTGAGTAGAATTTCCGGCATCTATCAATGCGGTCTTTCCATCCGGAAATTTCACAAGAACCGCATTACCCTGCCCTACGTCGACGGCCATTACCGACAATTCGTTTTTAGGCATCAAGTCGTAATTATCAAGACGCATTAGAACTATCATAAGCATCAGTGCAAATGAAACGGCAACAATTTTACTATGTACGCTTGCAAAAGTTTTGAGAATGTAAAAAACGGCGCCAAGGATGAAGTAGAAAATAAATGCATCGTAAACACTGAACTGGCTGAACGATATGAAAGAAAAATTCTTATTACCCAAAATTTGTACGCATTTGTACATGAGATATGTTAATAGCTCGCCTGCAGATCCAAAAACAATTCCAAGGGAATGCCATACTATACCAATTGTAACTGTTAGAATTCCCAATCCCACTATTGCACCCGAGGCCGGTATTACAATCAGATTTGCAAAAATTGCCGAGATAGAAAGCCTGTGAAAATAAGTCAGTACAAAAGGTAGCGTTCCTAATTGTGCCGAAATTGATGTAACACTAAAGATTAAAAAATATTTCAAGAAATTCGGGCGGATGTAATGACTCTCCACAAATTTCCTCATCGGCGGATAAATTAATATTAGCGAAAGAATAGCCGAAAACGAAAGTTGAAAACCCGGGTTAAATATTTCCTTCGGGTTAATCAACAGGATGATGAAGGCGCTGAGAGACAAAGAGTTCAAGCTGTAATACCGGCGCCCGGTAGCCGGAGCTGCAAGAAGCACAAAAGCCATCACAGTTGATCGGAATACAGGCGAATCTGCACCGGTTATAATCATGTAAAACAACAAACCAGCAAAAGTCAAAAGGTAACGTGTGAAAATATTGAACCGGTTGAAGACAACTAAAAATATCAATACAATGTAACCGACGTGCAAGCCGGAGACAGAAAGAACATGAACAACGCCGGCATTTATAAAATAGTCGTTAATCTGGTAATCGATAAGACTGCGATCAGCAAGAATCAATCCTCTCAGCAAAGCTCCGGCAGTTTTATTGTGAAAAGATGTAATTTTTTCATCGATAATCTTTCTTACTTCAAAAATTGTATTCTTCAATATCGAGACTTCGTTTGAAAGTATCACAACACTATCGGCGTTGTACACCGAAACAATTCCTACAACTTCCTTTGTTGAAAGATACTTTTCGTAATCAAACTCATTGGGATTTCTTTCGTCTCTCGGTCGTCGCAAAACACCCGTTAGTTTAATTTTATTCCCAACTTTCAATTGGTGAAAAAGATTTTCTATTTTTTTGTTTTCGTCATATATCGAGCAAAGAAGATTGAACTGCCCGGTAAACGTCCCTTCTTTTAAGTCAAGTGACTTACCCGACAAGGTAAAATTAATCCTTCCTTCCCTCATCAAATCGATTTTCTCAATTGCACCGGCAATTCTTGCCTGAGAGTACTTCGGCTTAGGAAAAGGGTAATCGTATTTCTGCTGTGTGAATGCCGAATAGTAAGTCGAACCGAACAATACAACTGCAGAAATCAGAGCGGCGCTCCTGACGTAATGCAACTTATCGAGCTGTTGAAAAGAAAAAATTACTGCCAGAAGTGATACTGCTAAAACTGAAATGAATAATGTAAGATGAATGAGCTGTAAAATGGATTGGAGAACAATACCTGCAATAAAAAAAATAACAAATTTTATCAGCGGATAATCATTCATACATTTTCATTATGGCGGGTTTGATTTGATATAATGTTTTAATCCTCTTTGCAAGATACGCAGCATTTTTTCCCGCAGCTATGCCGAGTGCAGGATTAAGCGTATGCATCTTAATAGAAAGATCCTCAAAATTTCCATGATCGGAACAGATTACAAGCGTCATCTCTTTGGGTATGTTTGTAATTGTATGATAAAGGAATCGGTCGAGTATGTGAGTAGTATATTCGAGCCAGTCAATATTCCTTCCATGCCCGAGATGATCGGTATGAAAAATTTCGAACAGCGTAAAATGATTTTGCGAACCGATTCGCAGTAATCTGTTTGCAGCGGTTTCCGGTTTAATGACAGGTAATTTGTAATTCAATCGTTCCACCAACCGTCTGTTATCAATTTCAGCACTAATCGCACGCCCTTTACGTAAATCCGATATTTTATTCAGCCGCATACCGTTCAAAATGCAGCTCAAGGTTGTAACGCTTAATCTTCGCCGTCCGGAATTAACATAATCGAAAAAAATTTTAGGGTAAGCGTTTATGAACGTGACCTTTTTCTTTAATCTCATAAACTCACGAAAAATATTTTTTTCGCGAATAACCGGAACCAGTGTTGAATACGGATACGGACCAAAATGTTTTCCAATCATTTTTGGAGCGTTCACCCCGCAAAAAATCGACGTCTGCCCCGTTCCACTAAGAGGAATATCGGGAATACCCATTCTTGCATCAAGTGGAAACAGACAGGCGTTTTCGCCTCTTAATTTTTGATTTTCAAGATGGGGTATACTTCCGAAAATTTCCGTAAAGGTTTTGAATCCAAATTTGAAGAAGGGATTAAACTCATAATCTTTTTTTCCGATCCCTACACCATCCATAAAAATCATAATTGTTGAATGCAAAGTTATTCCTTTCCGCACTATTTCGATTCGACTAAAATTGTTACAGGGCCATCATTGAATATTTTAACCAGCATCATCGTTCCAAAAATGCCGTCTTTAACTTTTTCGCTTCCTAAATTTTCTTTCATCCGTGCAACAAACTTTTTATAGATCGTTTCAGCAACTTCAGGACGGGCGGCATCTGTAAAACTTGGACGGTTGCCTCTTCGTGCATCTCCGTAAAGAGTGAATTGAGATATTACCAACGCTTCACCGCCGATATCTTTGACAGAAAGATTCATCTTCAGATTTTCGTCTTCAAAGATCCTCAAGTTCGAACATTTGTCGGCAACAAAAATTAAGTCTTCATCGGTATCGCTTTCCCTGATACCGAGGAGAATTACCATTCCATTCTTTATCGCTGCAAAATATTTCGGCTCGTCGATTGTAACCGATGCTTCCGAAACTCTTTGAACTAATGCTCTCACTTTAACTCTCCGTAAACAATTCTATCAATTTGCTGGTAGTCTTTGATGAAACCAATGTTTACAATTTGCGTAGCCTCCAGTATTCCGGCAACAATTGCTGCTTGCCCTTTGCTGACTTCAAGGTATACCGAACCGCCCGGCTTCAAGATATAATTCAGTTTGGATGATATCAATTTGTAAAATGTTAGTCCGTCGCTAAAATCAGTAACTGCATTTGCTGGTTCAAACTCTCGAACCTCACGCTGTATCTCTAAATAATCAGCCATGCTGACATATGGCGGATTGGAAATGACTACATCAAACGGGACCCCACAGGTAGAGTAAGTATTCAGGTCTGCTTTTACAAAACAAATCTTACCATTTACGCCGTTTTGAAGAGCATTCTCTTCGGCTAAAGATTTTATTTCGTCGGAGGTATCGATTGAAACGACCGAGCATTTTTCCAGATACTTTGCCAATGAAACGGCAATATTTCCCGAACCGCTGCCGATGTCGAGGATTTTAAGTGCATCTTTATCCTTAAAACGTTCAACGACAGATTCAACAATCAATTCCGTTTCCGGTCTTGGTATAAGAACGTTGTTGTTTACTTTGAAAGTTAGCCCGAAGAATTCAGCTTTACCTGTTATGTACTGAAGAGGTTCAAATTTTCCGCGGCGCACTATAAGTTCACGGTACCTGTCAATTTCATTTCCTTTAAGCGGCTGATCGAATTTCAGATAGAGATCAATCCGTTTGCAGCCTAGAATTTCGGCAAGAAGGAGTTCCGCATTTAACCGTGCGGATTCGATTCCCTTTTTTTCAAGATACTCTGTTGAGAGTTGAAGCGATTCAAGAACAGTTAGCATTAATTTCCATTTTTCGATTTGGATGATTATTGAACGCTGAAAGCTTTTAACGAAAAATAAAAAAACTTTTGGATTGATTAAGCGGTCATTTCTTTTTCAAATTCAGTTCCATACAAATTGCTCCTTCCACCGGATTCTTTCGATACGGTTTGATATCATAAAATCCGAGTGATCTATAAAGCTTTTGAGCAGTTGGCATGCTTGGCACAGTATCGAGCCGCATCTTTTTGTAACCGAGTTTAATCGCACCGGCGACGAGTTCTTCGGTTAATGCTCTGCCGATATTTTTACCGCGAAAAATACTCTTAACATAAAGCCGTTTCATCTCACAGATGTTTTCTTCCAGCTTTCGAAGAGCTACGCATCCGGCCGGCTTGTTGTTCCAATAGCCAATTAATAAAATCCCATCCGGCGGTGAATACCCGCCCGGCAAATTTGCCAACTCTTCATTGAAGTTCTGGAAACAGAGATCAAAATTTAATGACCGCGCGTATTCCAAAAATAATTCGCGGATGATTTCGATCTCTTCTTTCGTTTCGGCTTTTTTGATTTTCAGCATTTTATTGTTTGCATTAAGATTAAACTTCCACACTGCTCCTGTTTGCGTCAACCCAATATGCCCATGCAATCAAAAGCCATTGAAATAGTCCGACGATTGCAATTGCGCTTTCGGATGGCGGTGCCGAGCCGACAACGTTCATCAAATAAACGACACCAAGAAATATCAGCAGCGCCCACATACCAATTTCTCCTTTTTTGTTTTTGGCTTTTGTGGAATTAATGTAAAAGTAAGATCCTATGCAAAAAATCAATACCTCGATAACGATTGCCGCGGCGAAATAATTCCACAATCCCCAACCAACTTTAACTTCACTCCATGGAATTAACTGCAGGTCTGGTCTGTGAGTTAATAAATCAAGTATCCAGTGACTAAAGACTAATGATGCAAGCATGATCGAGCTCTTGTAGTTTTTCTTGATCAGAAAATAAATTATACCAAACAACATCGACCATACGAAAGCACCAAGCAAACTGTGAGTAATAGGATAGGAAATAAAATTCAACGGTGTCATTGCAGTATTGCCGGATTCAATTTTAACTTTCTCCAAACCGAGTAAAATCGTAATGGGCCAAAGAAGATCTACAAACTGAGAAGCAAGGAACAATGTACCAAGCGAAGGTTTCTGATCAATCTTTTTTGCAGCCAAACCAACGCCAAAGTGCCCAATGAACATCGTGTCATTCCTCCGAATTATTTTTATTGTCGTTATTTAACTTCTGCAAAGTATAACATCGTTCTGTAATTGAAGTGGATGTAACCGTTCCTCTGATACTTGTCAAAAATATTTTGCAAATCATTCTTAACTTTTTCAAATAGTTCACTTTTCTCATCAGGACAGTACGACGAAGAAAGAAGTCGCCCCGTCAAACTTTCAAAATCAAAAATCTGGAAGTGATCGAACGAAGCCATTTTTAACCGGGCCGGTAGAACAAATGAATGGATATTTATCTTTTCAACTTTCCATGTAGGAGTTTCGATATAAGTCGGGATCTGATTTAGCATAGCTTCATACTCTTTTTGCAAAGGATCATTCTCTATATCACGATCATTCCAGATTAAAAAAATTTTGCATCGGTCTGCTGCAATTCGTTTGAATTCCTGTTTAGCTGCTATCGGCTCGAACCAATGGAATGATTGTCCTGCAGTAATAAGATTTACTGAACCGGATTCCAGATTTGTTGCTTCAGCAGTTCCGCTGACGCTGATAAAATTTTTATATTCTTTCAACAAATTCTCGGCGGCTTCCCTCATAGATTTATTCGGCTCCACGCCGTAAACCTTATTGCCGTTGTCTAAAAACAGTTTGGTAAGCAGACCGGTGCCCGAACCGATATCGGCAATTATATCCTGGGATGTGAGCCCGGTCTCTGTTTGCAGATAATCAATCAGCGCCTTCGGATATGAAGGACGATACTTTACATATGCATCTACACGCGACGTGAATCTTTCAGTGGGTTTAAGTTTCATTTCCTTTCATTTAATTTTCAATCACGCACTTAGAACCGTCCGGGATTAATATTTTACTTTTTTCAGATGCAGTTAAAAAAATTCTTACTCGTGCAGTCTTAAGCCCGCCCCTGTATTTTTGCAAACCACCATCTCAGCCCGACAAACAGAAATCTCCAATCCTTAAAAAATTCCGGCGGCTTTCCTTCGAATGCATGACCTACAAATTGAAATATCCAGCCAACGATAAACATTGCTGTCGGAACTTTCCAAAGTCCATCAACAAAAATGCTGATTACAAAAATCGGAATGGACGATGCGATAAGAGGAATTCCGATTGTGTGACAGAAGCGGTTTACTGGATTCCGGTGACTCGTTGCGTATTGGGCAATCCAGTCATCCCAAGATTTATTAAAGAACATCTCTTTCCCTTTCGTGTGATTGAGTTGATCAACTTCTCATAAAACATAAACTTTTTAAGCTAATCAAGCAACACTTGGTTTTACAAAATGCGTGCGGAATATATTTTCTTAAAAAAAACGCCGATATATGCACCTGCAATCGCTATCATTATTACCATCCAGCTGTTTAAATCATGATGACGCAAAAAATTGAAGATCGGTACCCAAATACCAACAACAATAGCAAACAGCCAGGCTCTGTTAGGTTTAACGAAGCCCAATGACCCGGAAACAACTATCAAGGCTGCGGCGGTAATACCCGCATCGTTCCAGTTTGGGCTTGAATCAATCCATCCGATTAATGCACCCAGCACTGCTCCAATGACAAGTAATAAAAAAAATTTATTGATTTGAATCATATCTTACATTCTCGGTAATTTTTAATTTCATGATGCACACTAAATAGCGACAAACTTTTCGTCGCAGGCAGATTTGTATTTTATCCGAAATGATAGACGTTCAAATGCCGAAGAAATTTTTTCGTATTCTTTTGCATCTATAGGATTCGCTTCAATCAAGGCACTCTTTTGCCCCGGCTGAATCGCTTCACCTTTCGACGGCATGAAACAGATAACATCGTAACCGCTTAATCCCAGGTGCGATACTGCATTCTCAACCGTACTTTTTATATCTGCCGGAATTGTTATTCCGTCAATTAGAATTTCAATTTGTTCAATATATGCATTACCGGCACCGGAGTTGTGAAGAATTATTTTAAGCGGTGTTTCGGGAATCTCTTTCCGCTCGATTGCCAGCTTAGGACGTACCGCAAGTTTGCTC
Organism: uncultured Melioribacter sp.; assembly: GCA_964595365.1. Classification (GTDB taxonomy): domain Bacteria; phylum Bacteroidota; class Ignavibacteria; order Ignavibacteriales; family Melioribacteraceae; genus Fen-1258. Next base: position 5,216 of record CAZQQC010000025.1, on the reverse strand, counting down.
ATCTGTCCGGCAGATCTTTTTTGCATCAATGTTACAAATATTGCAGCAACAATAATGGAAGCTCCGAATAGTGCCGCCATTAATTCGGGATTCATTAGAATATTTTTTAATTAGTGATTCCTGGAATAATACTGTTAAAATTGTGATTTAGTTCTTCATCTTTTCTGCAAAGTACTTAATTGTTTCTCTCATGCCGGCTATCAAATTATAGACCGGGCTAAAATTCAATGCCCGTTTTGTTTCTTCTATTGAAGCAAGACTGTGCTTAATATCTCCGGCTCTCTGCTTTTCATAAATAATTTTACTTCTGCTGTTCGTCTCTTCCACAACAAGCTTAACAATCTCATTTATAGAAATAGCAGAGCCGTTAGCAACGTTTAAAACGCCGTTAACAGAATCATTAGTAGCAGCAAGAATATTTGCATTAACCACGTCTTTGACAAAGATGAAATCGCGCGTCTGTTCTCCGTTGCCGTAAACCGTTATCGGTTCGTTGTGAATAGCTTTATTTACAAATACAGGAATGGCAGCCGAGTACAGGCTGTTTGGATCCTGACGTGGGCCAAAAACGTTGAAGTAACGCAAAGAGACAGCATCAAGATGGTAACTACGATTATACATTTTCAAATAATTTTCGCCTTTCAACTTAGTAGTACCATATGGCGATTTGGGGTCAGGCTTCATATCAACTGTTTTGGGCGACAAAGGGTTGTCTCCGTAAATTGCAGCAGAGCTGCTGAATACAATTTTCCGAACGCCGCATTCTTTGCATGCATCAAGTACATTTAGCAGCCCGTTAATATTGATCTCGGCACATTCATCGGGTTTCTCAATTGATTCGGGCACAGATACAAATGCTGCGAGGTGAAAAACATAATCGGCATTCTGCAAAACTTTAAAAACAAAATCTCTATCTGTGATACTCGCTTTATGAAAAATAACTTTGTTAAATTTTTCAATGTTAGATTTGTATCCGCTTCTCAGATTGTCTATTACATGAACTTCCGCCTTTTGTGAATCCCAGTATTCAACTATATGACTGCCTATGAACCCGGCTCCACCGGTAACAATTATTTTCATTTTAGTAATCCAAACTTCCCAAAATTTTCATATCTAAATTTTCAGCAGTTATCAAAATATAATTTAAAATCATTAAATGAGATTACAGCTTTCCGAATTATATCTGTACCGACCTGTTTTAATGGCGCAACTTTTTTATAAAAAAATTCTTAGATCTTGCTAAAAAGAATGTTCTTGCTGCTGCAACAAATTGCGTTTGTTATCATGTAAGTAGTATAAGAATATATTGATGTTACGCACATATTTCAGAATCTCCTTGACAATTGGCGCCCGCAAACTTAATTTGGAATCGGGATGTAAATGGTTGAAACCCGTATACAGCCGTATATAGTATAGCATATTCGTTCTGGAAACGACAGAAGTAATTAATATAAATTTCCCTTTTTCTACTAAACTATATTAACAAGAAGACGGAGGTGCTATGCTAAAGATTTACCGCAATTTAATGCTGCTTTTGACCTTATCCTTATTGCTTTGTTTAACAGCTAACAATAAAGCTCAAACCTTAAGGGACGCCCGGCCGGGGGAAATTACAAGATCCGAAATATATAATTCATCTTTAGGTGCAAACCAATTTCTTACACCAAAAGAAACCAACGGATCATTTTCTACAACAGTTTATACTTTTGGCGATATAACTGTTTTCTCTTACTTCGACAACACACAAATTTCTGTTTACGATAATTCAGGCACACTCAAGTATTCACAAACTCTCAACGCAGACTCTTACAAAAGCTGGGCGTCAATTGGTGCAGGTGTTTATCGTATTGTTGGCAACAAAACCTACACAGTATTAGTTGGCGATGCTATTACTAACAATACAAACGGATACTTTGCTGTGGATGAAGCTGGTAGAGGAGTTTCTACAAAGTTGAATACGTGGATGATGTCCGATCGCGGAAGCGGAAGTGATTTTATTGTATTTGCCTATAATGATAATACGGGATTCACGGTGAAAAATTTGAGTACCGGTGCTATACTTGCTGCCGGAACACTGGATGCAGGTAAGTATTATTCATTTGCTAATTCAGGAACAGTTCCGTTCAGTACTCCACTGCAGGTGAGCGGCACAAAACCAATCTCAGCATTATCTTATACAGATCAAGATTATTACATACCGTCAAGCAACGGCACATTTACAGGCACGTTATTCTATGGTTACTCTGCTTACATCGGGTCATGGGAAAATACAATAACAGTAACATCATACGCTGATAACAACAGCATTCAAATCAAAAACCTGGTAACAGGCGCTACAATTAAATCGGTTACACTTCAAAGGGGTCAGGTTTATTCGGAAGCTATTTTCGCTCCAACGTTCTGGTCAGTAACTACAACAGGAAATGTATCTGTAGCCAATATTCCTTTTGCACCACGATTTACAAGTAATTATCAATACATGACAAGAGCCATTGATGAAAGCGGTAGAGGTTTTGGAACAAATTTTTTTATGCCAACAATTGGAAGTTCTATATATGTTTTTTCTTTTGATAACAATAACAGCATTAAGATTACTGAACTCGGCTCTTACGATCAATTCCCTTATACAAATTCAACAGTGAAATATCAAGGTACGCTTAACGAAGGACAATTTTACAATTTTTCTTCCACAACAGGGCACTATGTATATAAAATCGAATCCACCAAAAATTCTTCGGTAGTGCAAAGTAATGGCGGGTTCGGCGCGGATTTTATGCCTCTTGCATATTCGCTCGATTATCCCGACCTGGCAGTTTCTTTAGCCGATATACAATACAGCAAGAATGATGCTGACATTAATGCCGGTGATAATATCACAATTACTGTAACCGTTCACAACTACGGAAGTGTTGCGGCATCCAATATTTTGTGTTACGCTTATGATGGAGACCCGGACGCTGGCGGTAATGCACCTATCATTGGTAACGGAACAATTGCAAGTATAGTGGCAGGAGGAACCGGTACATTCAGTTTCACATACAAAGTTCCCACAAGTCCGGAATATCATCAAATGGTAATTAAGGTCGATCCGACAAATCAAATAACAGAATCGAACGAATCGAACAATAAAGCTCAAAGAAGTATCAGGCCAAGCATTGATCTTCTGCCGCCTTTAGCTGTTTCAATTACCGCACCATCAAGCTTGCTATTGCAAAATGGTTTGCTTACACCAAATCCGTTTACCGTTCGTCTGGATATATTTAACACCGGTTCTGTGACAGCTACAAATGTTGTTGTTACTTTGCAATTACTTAATGGTCTATCTATAGCTACCGGTTCACTTGTAAGAAACCTGGGTAATATTGCAGCAAGTACAACAGCAACCGTTGATTTTCAAATTAATGCAAATGCAAGTATATCTGGGTTTAATTTGTACAATCTTACTATCACTGCAGGCAATGCTGCTACAAAAATTATTAACAGAGCAGTTAACGTTCCTGATTCTACACCGCCTTCGGCTCCGACCGGTTTCAGCGGTCAAGCTTCCGGCGGGGGTTCTGCCTCATTCTCATGGAATAAAAATAACGAAGTCGATTTGGCAGGATACTATTTATACTACAGCACAGACGGAAATAATTGGAACGCTACAGGCGCAAATCAAGGCAACTCACCTATATTAGTTATCAACATGACTTCGTTAACCATTACCGGGCTAAGTTCGGGAAATTTCTGGTTCATGCTAAAAGCATTTGACACGTCGAATAATCTTAGCGCAGCAAGCCAGGTCATACAAGTAACAATTTCAAGTCAAATCACAAGTCAAGTATTGTTCTATGGTAATGGAAAAGGCGTAAGATGGTTCTTAACTTCTCCAAATACTGGTTATGTATTTGGTCCTAATTCCTATGGAGACATAGGCAAGTACGAAAGATTCGATTTTAAAGGAACCGGACAATTAACGGAAGCAAGAGTTTATTTCAACTTGAAAAAAGTTGTTGGTACAGCGGATAATTTTAATCTTGTTGTAAGAAGTGTTGGCACGGACGGAGCTCCTAAAGACCTGTTATATTCAAAAACTTATTCTGTAAGCATCATCGATACATCCAATCGTGGAGTAGTTTACAATTCTTTTGTGTTAGATACGCCGCTTTCGGTTTCAGCTGCATTCTTTATCGGACTCGAATGGGAGGGATCGATTGACGATCAGTTTTCTGTTATAGCAGATACTATCGGCCAAGGCGAGGGAAAAAAACGAGCATGGGAAAAGTGGAGTAACGGAAATTATTACGATATGGAATCCCAGTGGTCGGGCGGCAAGTTTGATGTTGACATGTGGGTTGCTGCCGTTTTGAGTGTTGCTACCGACGTAGAAGATAACATTCAAAAAGCTCCGACCAACTTTGTTCTTTACCAAAATTATCCAAATCCCTTCAACCCAACCACAAAAATTAGATACTCATTACCTCAAACGGGATATGTTACGCTGATACTATACGATGTTCTTGGCAATAAAATTAGGGTTCTTGTAGATGGTGATCGACCATCAGGAAATTATGAAGTCGAGCTGAACGGCAGCAACTTAGCCAGCGGTGTTTATTTTATTCGTATGACTTCGGAAAATTTCTCTTCAACCAAAAAGATAATACTGATGAAATAAGTCCCAACACAAAAGAAAGAGGCTGGCTAAAAAGTACTTTATCAAAAAATAGATCCGTGAAAATTTATTTAACTCGTGCTATCCGTTCTATTTCAGATTAAACAAGTACTTTTGAGCCCGCCTCTTTCTGACTCTTATTTTCTGACTGCAATGTTTTGAAGTTTATTTGATCTCGATTGATTTTGGTTTTACTCTCTCATGTTTTGGGAGTTTAACCAGGAGAACACCGTTTTCAAGTTTCGCATCAATTTTCTGTTCGTCGATGTTGTCGGAAATCTTAAACCGGCGGTAATAGTTTCCTTCCTCAATTTCATTAAGGACATATTTCCTATTTTTGACTTCGTCAAGATTGACTCTTCCCATTATCACAAGAAAGCCTTCTTCCAGCTTAATCTTGATATTCTCTTTTGAAACGCCGGGGATGTTCGCAGTTAAATAGTAATCGTCTGCGGTTTCGTAAATATCAACCAATGGAGCGACCCAGGGTTCGTTCTCCAATGCTTCGTCCCAGCTTTTTTTATCTTTTACTTCTACCATTTCTTTATTGTCTGTCATTTTA
>CAZQQC010000024.1:0-29139 GCA_964595365.1 uncultured Melioribacter sp. | reverse complement strand
ATATAATCTCACTCAAAATTGCATTTGGAGATAGAGTAGTTCTGATCCAATTAGGAAATGCGAGACTTTTCGTTTTTTTTAGAGGGGCTCGGAGCAATATATACCTCGTTGATGAAATCGGCAATATTAAATCATTTAAGAAAATCACAAGCGAGGGAAACAAAAAAATAGTTGAGGAGGTAAGTCATATCGAGTTTATAGATTCTGCAAGAAGCGTTTTAGATAAGATTGCCACCGATTACAATGAAAATCAAATACGTGAAATGAATTCCGTTGGTAAAGAAATTCTCATAGAAACGGATTTGCGCAACTGCAAAGTATTAGATACTCTGACCGACGTGGACGATTCTCAAATTGCAGTCTACTATGACGAAGAATCCAATAAAGCCAGGTTTCATCCTATAACGTTTCAATCATTCCGGCTGCCGGAAGATTATTTTGCATTTGATAATTATTGCGACGCTCTAAACAAATATTTTTCACTTACATTCTTAAAAAGTAAAGAAGTTGATATCAGAAAGCAGATTGAGAAACATTTAAATACCGGGATAGAGCGGCTGGCTAACAAGCTAAACAATTTGAAAGCGAGAGTGGAAAATGGTTCAAAGGAGCGCGTTTACAGACACTACGCCGATCTTCTTTTGTTGAATGTAAATCAACTTCGTAAGGGGATGAATGAATTTGTTTGGGAGAATTTCAAGAAGGAAGAAAAGACAATCATTCCAATAGATGCAAGACTATTGCCACAAAAAAACGTTGAGAGATATTATGATAAAGCACGGACAGAAAAGATCGACTTTGAAAAGTCGAAGCAGCTTCTTCAAACCACATCCATTGAATATGAAAGATTGTTGAGCATACGTCAGAAATTAAAGAGAGCCGAAAACCAATATGAACTTTCGGACATAAGGAAAGAATTAAAAATGAAAACGCAAAACTTGCCGGCTGAAAATAAATCTGATAAATATTCATTCCGGCATTACATCTTTGCCGGTAAGTATAATATTTATGTTGGCAGGGATAGCAAGAGCAATGACCGGCTTACAACAAAATTTGCAAAACAAAACGACTTGTGGTTTCATGCCAGGCATGTTTCAGGATCGCACGTTGTGTTGAGGGTAGAAAATACAAAAGAATCAATTCCCAAAAACATTTTACAGGGTGTTGCGTCCGTCACAGCTTTTTACAGCAAAGCAAAAACTTCCAAACTTGCACCTGTTACATACACACTAAAAAAGTATGTAATAAAAAATCAAAGGCATGAACAGGGACAAGTTTCGGTTACCAAAGAAAATGTTTTGCTCGTTAAACCCGAAATTCCGAAAGACTGCGAATTAGTAGACGATTAAATTCTATACCCTTCCTTTCCACGTTTCCATGCTTTTGTGAACGCCCATCAAGATCATGAGTTTCTGGAACCAAACATCGGGCAAAATTCCTCTAAGAATTATTGCCAATCTCAAACTTCGAGGACGCCGGACGGAATACTTCCCTTTCTTTAACGCTCCGTAAACAATCGCACGTGCAATTACGTTGTGACTTTTAACCAGTGGAACAATTAAGTTGCCAAAGAATCCCAGCTTAGCGCCTTCAAACATTCCTTTTGCAAGATAACCCGGATGAATTGATGTCCATCTTACACCATATTTACCGTTGTTCCAGGCTTCGTAACGCATCGACTCTGTAAATCCCAATACTGCCCATTTGGTTGCAGCATACGTTGATAAACCGGCAACGCCAAGAAAACCGCTTGCCGAAGAAATATTGACAATATGCCCGGAGTTTCTGTCATACATCTCCGGAAGAACTGCTCTAATTGTATAGAGCATCGATATTAGATTGACTTGAATTGTTTTTTCCAATACTTCGTCTGGTAGATCAATCAATTCTCCACCTTTAACAAAACCTGCATTATTGATCAGGATGTCTGTGCCACCCATTTCTTTTTTTGCCTGCTCGGCTAATTCGTATACCCTTTTTTTGTCGGTTACATCACAGATGTGCGTAAATATTTTGCCGCCGAGACTTTCCAAATCGATTCTTGCACGGTTTAATTCTTGCTCATTAATATCCCAGATTGTAACTACACACTTTTCATGCATAAGAATTTTGGCAGTAGCAAGACCGATTCCCATAGCTCCGCCGGTTATTATTGCGCGTTTACCTTTCAGTTCCATTTATTCTCCTATTTTAATTTTTGATTTCGTCATTGTACACTTCATTGATGGAATAGCTTATTCTTTGTAAATTGATTTTGCAATTAAATTAATGAAATGTAATTTTTATTCACATTGATTTCAATTTTTTTCCAGAGTTTAATATTTGGCTACAAGAGCAATCAACAAAACAAAAGTCAAAAAAATACTCATCATCAAGCTGAGAGGCATTGGTGATGTTGTACTCTCTACAGTTGTTCTAAATAATCTCAGAAAAGATTTTCCAGACGCCCGGATAGATTACCTGGCAGAAACTCCCTCTCTGCCAGGTTTAGCCGGTTTGAAAGATGTGAATCAGGTACTGATTTTCGAAAGGAAAAATTTTTGGAAAAAGATTTCGTTGATTGTACGTATCATAAAGATTCGTTATGATCTTGTGTTAGATTTTTTCACTAATCCGACCACTGCCATAATCACGTTTCTAAGTGGAGCAAAATACCGTGCCGGTTTTCCGTATCGTGGAAGAAAATACGCATACAACTTTTTTGGACCGCCTGAAAGAGATAAATTTCACGCGGCTCAATTACACCTTGAAACATTAAAACTTCTTGGTTTGTCCGACGAAAATAAAAAACTTCAATTTTTTATTAATCATTCTGCATTAGATTTTGCAGAAAAATATTTTAATTCTATCTTTTCAGAAAAAGATTTTGTAATTGGGATTTCTCCAAGTGGCGGGTGGGCATCCAAAAAATGCGACCCGGAAAAGTTTGCTGAAATTGCCGATGCTGTTAAATTAAAATATAATTCTAAAATACTAATTCTATGGGGACATTCCGACGAAGAGGATGCGCTTAAAATTCAACGTTTGATGAAACATAAATCGATTATTGCTCCTTCAACTTCAATACAAGAATTAGCAGCTTTGATTTCGAAATGCAAGTTATTGATCGCGAACGACAGCGGACCAATGCATATCTCTACAGCAGTCGGTACACCGGTTCTAAGTATTCACGGTCCAACTAATCCATTAATGCAGGGACCATTCGGAGAAAAAAACGAATGGATTCAGCTGACAGATTTAGAATGTATTAACTGCAATTTGTTAAACTGTCCCCGCAAACATGAATGTTTTCTTGAAATACCTATCAATAATATTTTAGATAAAATAACTAAGCTAATTCAAAAAAATAACTTGAATCCATTGCTTTGAAAAATTTAGAGATTTTTTTTAGACGTTTTTTACTTGCTATACTTTTGCTGTTGAAGCAAAAGCCGAAACGCTTACCACTTCCTATGTTCGGCAAGGAATCAAAAATTTTGTTTATCCGCTTGAACAGGATAGGCGATGCACTTGTAGCAACACCGCTTATCTTCGAAATTAAAAAGCAGATTGGTTGCAAAGTTTTTGTTCTTGCTTCCGGCAGTAACTACTTTATTTTTGAAAATCCTAAATTAGCCGATGAAGTAATTATCTATCGAAAAAATATCGATGGAATTTTTTCTTTGATTAGGACAATTAATAAAATTGGTTTTGACGCAATCGTAGATCTTCATGATGATGTTTCGTCAACGGTAAGTTATATAACCAGCTTCGCTAAAGCGAATTACAAGTTTGGATTGAATAAGATAAACGCAAAAATATTCTCACACACAGTTGAGAAGCTGAATCCGGCAACATATCATGTTGTAGATCGTATTATGGAATTTGGCAAATTTTTTAATCTAAACGTAGATCGCTCCAAAGTTAATATTATTTATGACGCTTCTGCCGGTGCTTCATCAAAAGCAGAAGCCTTCATAAAAAAACATTACGTACATAAAAAATTTTTATTGGGGATCAACATTTCCGCTGGCAGTGCTGCACGGTTCTGGGGTAACAAAAATTTCACACAGCTAATTACAAATATCTTGGATTACAACGTTAATATGCTTTTAATGTGTGCCGAAAGAGATTTAAAAAACGCAATCGGAATTGCAGGAGGAAGAGTTCCAATTTTTTACAGACCGAATTTTGATCAGTTCTGTGCGATGATTCAGAAATTGGATTTTCTCGTAACTCCGGATACTTCAATTGTTCATATTGCTTCGGCATTTAATAAACCATTATTCGGCATTTATGTGAAGTATAATACCAGAGACATGATATGGTCGCCTTACCGCTCCCCTTTCGAATGTGTGATCACAGAGAAAGCAACATTAGAAGACGTTTCATACGAATCAGTTAAAGAAAAATTTTTCCCATTTTTTGAGAAATACTATTATGGATATAAAAATCAAGACATGTAAAAACTTCAGCGGATATAAGCCATGTTTTCCGGACTACAATTGCTGGGAAGAGGGCTGCAAGGAGTATAATCCCATAGGAACTCGAATCCTCATAATCAACCTCGATGCTATGGGAGACGTACTAATGACAACAGCTCAGTTACCTGCAATCAAAAGAAAGTTTCCACAGTCAACTATTTATTGGATTACGCTGAAAAATGCTGCCGCTCTTTTACAATTCAATCCCTACATTGATAGAGTATTCACTTATGATTTCGAAAGTTTATCAATTCTTCATTCACTTCAATTTGATATCGTGATGAATGCAGATAAATCTCTACGTTCCGGTGCGCTAACAATGCAAATCGATACGAAAGAAAGGCTGGGATTTGGTATTAACGAGTATGGACAAATAATCCCACTCAACAAAGGCGCCGGATACAATTTCCAGCTTGGAATGGATGATCGCCTGAAGTTCAAAGTCAACCAAAGACTGGGACAAGATTATCTAGCCGAGACTTTCGATCTTGATTACCAGCGCGATAATTATATTTTCAATTTTTCAGAAACAGAAAAGAAGTTTATAGAGGAATATAAATCCTCTCTTGGCATAACCAACAAAGATGAAATAATAGGTTTCAACACCGGCTGTTCCGAATTGTATCCCAACAAGAAAATGACAGTGGAACAGCACGTTGTGCTTATTGAAAAATTTCTTTCGTACAAAAGATTCAAGATTATGCTCCTGGGCGGACCTGAAGACGAAGAACGAAACAACATAATTGCTTCTGCCTTTCCCGGACAAATAATAAACACTCCAGCATGCGAAGGAGTGAGAAGAGGTGCTTGTTATGAAAATATACCGGATGTTATAATCACAGGGGATTCTTTCGGAATGCATCTGGCTATAGCACTTAAAAAGCTTACAATTGCCTGGTTTGGATTAAGCTGCTGGACTGAAATAGATTTGTACGACAATGGTGCTAAGTTATTTCCAGAAAATTTGTTTTGTGCACCATGCTGGAAAAAAGCTTGTCCTTATAATCTCGAGTGTATCCAGATGATTGACCTGGAAAAAATTGTGAAAGAAACAGTGAGTTACTTTGATAGGAAACATAGTTAATAGAACCAGAATAGATTTCACCTCGTTTCAAAAAAAGAAGAATAGACCTTTGATTTTAGATGGTGCTATCGGTACTTTGCTCCAGGAAAGAAAAATACCGATCGATAAAATTCTTTGGTCTTCAAATGCAAATTTGAATTTTGCAAAAGAAGTAATTCATCTTCATAAAGATTATATTGAAAGTGGTGCCGAAATTATAACAACCAATACTTTCCGCACAAATCCGGTTTCATACAACCGGTCAAATTTAAAAATATCTAATAAAGAATTTGTGAAGAACAGTGTTAATCTTGCACTCGAAGCTAAAGGTGAAAAAGAATTAATTGTTGCTGGATCAAATGCACCTGCCGAAGACTGCTACCAAGCAGAAAGAACAATTTCAAAAAATGAATTAGAGTATAACCATAAAAAACATATTGAGTGGCTTTGGGAGTCCGGTTGCGATATAATCTGGAATGAAACACAAAGTCATCTTGACGAAATTGAAATAATTGCAAAGTTTTGTTCTGAAAATTCAATTTCATTTATCATAAGTTTATATTTTGATAACAATCTTAACTTATTAAGCGGTCAGCCTTTACAGCATGTAATTGATTTTATAAAAAGTTATTCTCCAACAGCTATTGGATTCAACTGTATTAAGCCGGAATTGTTTTTGCGTTTTGCCGAATCGTATCAACTGCCAAACAAATTTGGTGTTTATTTTAATTGTGGAGCCGGACAAGTTACCGGCACAAATATTCAATGCGGAGTTGATCCCACCGGCTATGTTGAATCGATAAAACTTTTCATGAGCAACGAATTGCTTTTCGTTGGTTCGTGCTGCGGTTCAAATCCAGACCACACCAAAGCAATCAAGGAATATTTTAATGAAGTTTATAGAAGTTAAAGCCCCGGCGAAAATTAATATCGGACTGAAGATTTTATCCAAACGTTCCGATGCTTTTCATAATCTTTCAACATTGTTTTATCCTATACACGATTTGTGTGATGTACTCACTTTTGAGTTTTCCGACCAATTTGAATTCTATTGTGACTCGGAATCGGTACCGAAAGACAATTCCAACCTTGTTATTAAAGCGAGAAACTTAATAAGTGAGATAACCGGAAAGACCATTAATGTTAAGATCACACTTACTAAGAGAATTCCAGTACAAGCCGGTTTAGGCGGCGGAAGTTCAGATGCAGCAGCTACGCTGAAATCGTTAAACAAACTTTTTAGACTCGAGCTAAAACATCAACATCTGATAAATTTGGCTCTACAGCTTGGTTCCGATGTTCCGTTCTTTATCGATGCATCACCTTCGATTGGGGAATCGCGTGGTGAAATCTTGCACAAAATAAATCTCCGCATCAGCGAGCCAATACTAATTGTTAATCCAATGATAAATATTTCTACTGTAGAAGCTTTTAAAAACATTTTCAACTATAGTACAAAACCAGAGTATAATTCTTTTATCAAGAATGGAAAAATTGATTATCCCTTCTTTCGCAAAACTGTGACGAATGATTTTGAAGAATATGTTTTTAGAAAGTATCCTCAGATAGAAAATCTAAAATCGTTGATGTATGAAAATGGTGCGCTATTCTCTCTCCTATCCGGCAGCGGGTCAACTGTGTATGGCATATTCCCTAATTTGGAATCGGCAATAAAATCATCAGAAAAAATTCCACAGCAATATTTTGTCTTTATAACTCACAAGGTTTGATCGACCGCGAAAAATTAAAATTGCAAAACGGGTTTTTTTTCTAAAACAACAAAAATTCGTCTGTTAAGTCCAAACCTTGAGCAATATCAGTTCATAAAATAATCGCGATTTACTTCTTTCGGTTCAATGGCTTCCTTAACCAGGTAGGGCAATATAACTGTAACTGCTGTGCCGGGGTACACTGGATTTCCCAATTTTGAAGGACTTACCACCTTAATGGTTCCTTTGTGACGGTCTATAATCTCTTTCACAATTGCTAATCCCATTCCGCTTCCTTCCATATTTAATTTGTCAATATTAGATGCGCGGTAAAACTGGATGAATACTTTTGTGATGTCTTGCTGTGGAATTCCAATTCCTGAATCCGAAATTTCAATCGAGACGTTTTGCGGATCGGCTTCAGAAAACAAAATTTCAATTTTATTGTTATCCGGAGAATATTTGATAGAATTACTTATAAGGTTTGAAAAAGCCAGTTCTAGCAAAATCTTATCTCCCATTACGGCTTTTTTAGTACAGCGTTGATCGATAATTTGAAATTCAATCTTTTTTTGCTTTGTATCCTCAAAATGATTTTCAATTATGCTTCGGATAAGATCGTCAATCATAATTTCTTCCGACGAAACTATATCGAGAAGTTTTAATTTGGAGAAACGCAATATATTATTGATCAGCGTTAGAGCTTCTTCCGTTCGAATTTTCGCTCGCTGCAATTTCTTTTCAACTTCAGCATCAATTGGTCCGACCAATCTTTCCAGCAAAAGCTGAATGATAGATTGCAATGCAGCTATAGGCGATTTTATTTCGTGTACAACTCCAATTGTATATTTTTGTTTGGATTCCTCGGAATCCTCAAGCTTTTCTAAAGTGTGACGCAATTGCTGTTCTCTGCGGTAAAGCTGCCTTGCAATCTTGTTTGCCAGATACACGCTAACAACGAGCATAAAACCAAATACCGTTATAAACAGAATGTCGTAAATAATCTCGTGAACATGTCCTTTGCCAACTAATCCTGTTATAGGATAAGAATTCAAGATATAAATTCTTTGGAGAAAAGTAAGAATTGCAAAAATCAATGTGACAGTGCACGCACATATATAAACAATATATCCGGGCAGAATCAAGCTTCCGATAATCATATGAAATATGAACAACATGTACATCGGAGAATCTATCATACCGGTGAAATAAACAAGGAGCATTAGAGCGATCAAATCCAAAACTATTTGCAACAGAGAAAAGTGCAAACAATTAAACTTGCCGGGTATATCTTTGATCTTATCTTTTATAGACTTGAGAATTAAATTGTAAACAAAAATAGTTATTGAAATAAAACCTATCGCTACGATTTGAGTTTTAGAAAGATTAAAATTGAGGATCAATTCCCCGAGTAGAAGAAAGCAGAGAAGTATAACCACAGCGATGTTACGAAGCCGTATGAACCAACTGTTTCTAATTCTAATGGTTTTCCAGAACTCGCCGTAATGCTGCGCCCACCGAGGCACTAATACAAACATAAATCTATATAATTAATGGTCATTCAATATCAATTAGTGAAATGCTTCCCTAATGACCTTACAATCAATTGTTAATATAACAAAAATGATCATAGTTATTCTATGAATTAAATCTTCATTACTCTATTAGCTGTAATCAATCCTCCATTAACTATCTCTCGAAAGTGAGGCAAAACAGAATTCACTTTTTCTTCTTCATCAATAAATAAAATCATCAATGGATTTTCATCGACCGAGCCCAATACTTTTAAGTGATGCAGATGATGTTTTCTTCCGTAGCCTTCATAAGCTTCAAACACTGATGCGCCTCTTATGTTGTGATGCATTAGATGACGCATAATATGTTCGTGAAGAGGTTTTTCACCATATGTATCTGCTTCATCAAGAAATATTTTTACTTCCAGCATTTATCCTCCTAATAATTATTTCTTTTTGTTTAATTTGAAACTATCAAGGACTAAGTACAAAGATGGAAGAGCAAATAATGTTAAGAATAACGCAGAGAATAAACCACCTACAATGACAGTTGCAAGCGGTCGTTGCACGTCCGAACCGATTCCGGTTGCACGCGCAGCCGGAATTAACCCCAACAACGCCGGTATCATTGTCATCAAGCCCGGACGTAACTGGATTGAAGCCCCTTTTTGCACAGCTTCTTTTATTTCGAGACCATAATCATTTATCAAATTGTTAACTCGAGAAACATAGAGTACGCCGGACATGATTGACACGCCGAACAGCGAAACGATTCCAACACCGGCGGAGACATTAAAATTATAATTTCGAATAATCATAGCAATAATTCCACCCACAAGCGCAAACGGAATACTTGTCATTGCAGTTGTAACATTATGAAGGTTTTTATACATCGAAAATAAAATTAAGAAAATAATTATGATTGTCAGAGGAATAACCACAGTCAATCTTTTTGCCGCTCTGCTAAGATTTTCAAATTGACCGCCCCATTTAATTGAATAACCTTTTGCCAGATGAATCTTTTCTTTTAATTTTTGTTGAGCTTCGGCAACAAAGCTTCCTTGATCTCGCCCACGGATATTAATGCGAACCGAAATTTGTCTTTTCCCGTTCTCTCTCTGAATGATAGTCGGTCCATCAATCAAATCAATTGATGCTAATTGCGAAAGTGCAACTCTTCCTCCGTTAGATGCGGGAACCTGCATATACTTGATTGCATCGATCGATGATCTGTACTCGGAGGCATACCTGACAACAATGTCGAAGCGTTTGCTTCCGTCGTAAAGTTTACTAACGCTTCTGCCGCCGATTGCAGCTTCAATCATTCTCTGGATGTCACTGATGTTTACACCGAATCTCGCTGCTGCTTCCCTGTTAATAATAATCGAAAGCTGGGCTTGATCTCCTTCCTGTTCAATTCCGTATTCGCTTGTACCTGGAATTGTTTTAATAACCTGAAGGATTGAATCGGCTTTCTGCCGCATCTGTCTCAAGTCTTCACCATTTATCAAAATTGCCAGATCCGCTACACTTCCGGTAACTGCTTCTGTAACATTGTCTAATATCGGTTGGGAGAATGAAAAAAGAGCACCGGGAACCGTACTTTCAAGGTCGCTTTTCATTTCTTTAAGCAATTTCTCTTTGGATATTTCTCCGGTCCACGTTGAATAATCTTTCAGTCCGACTAATATTTCCAACCGGTTAGGTCCGTACGGATCGGTACCATCGTCATTCCGTCCTTGTTGTGTGATTACAAGATTTACCGGTTTGTACTTTGCAATTACATGCCGAATAATGCTGTCGTACCTGCTGGCTTCGTTTAGAGAAATGCCTACCGGAAAGAAACATCTAATGTTGAACGAGCCTTCATCCAGTTCCGGTAGAAATTCTGTTCCAATGTTTTTTGTACCTATAAAAACAACAATAATCACAATTGTGAATGCAGATGCAACAGTTTTGAACGGATGATTGTTCAAAAATTTTATTGCTACTTCATACTTTTTCTGTACCCATCCATAAACCGGATTATGCCATTCGATCTTTCCATGATAACCGGGTTCAAAATGTTTTTTGTAGAAGAAAGTCATCAAAACCGGAATAGCTGTAAGCGCTAAGATCATCGAACCGGTAATTGCGAATGCAAGTGTGTAAGCCATCGGCGAAAATAATTTCCCTTCAACTCTTTGGAATGAAAAGATCGGTAGATAAGCCAGAATTATAATTGCGATTGAGAAAAAAATTTCTCTGCCTACTTCCTGTGCTGCCGATAAAGTTAAACGGATTATTCCGGATTTCTTTTCTTCGTCCGATGCATCGCGGTAACGGCGCATAATATTTTCAACCATCACAACGGCACCGTCCACTATAATGCCAAAATCGATTGCACCTAACGAAAGCAAATTTGCCGGTATGCCGGTAAGTTTCATAATAGCAAAAGCAAAGAGCAGCGAAATTGGAATTGTAGTTGCTACAACAAGTGCCGATCTAGGGCTTCCCAAAAAAAATATTAGAATAAGAACAACAATTGAAAACCCTTCAAACAAAGTATGGGAAACAGTGTCGATTGTATAATCAACAAGCTGACTTCTGTCATAAGTTATTCTGAGGCGAACACCGTTTGGCAAATCATTTTCATTTATATCTTTGAGTTTATCTTTAAGTCCGTCAACAACATCCGACGGGTTTTCCCCTCTGCGCATAGCAATCAATCCTTGAATCCCCGATTTTACATCTTGAATGCTTCCGTCATAATTTTTAATTGTGTAACCGAGTATACCGGTTGGTGGAAGCGGAAACTCTTCGATGCTTGCAAGATTTTTTATGAATACCGGCACACCTCTGTAAGAAGTTACAACAACATTTCCAATATCTTCTTTTGTTCTTATCGCACCAACTCCGCGCACCACAAATCCTTGTCCCCCTCTCGCTATAATGTTTCCACCCGTGTTTATGTTGTTTGAAGTGATGGCGTCAATTACATTTTGAATCGACAATCCATAACGCAAAAGTTTATCGGGCGAAGTAATTACATGATACTGTTTCACCAACCCGCCGAAGTTTACAACATCTGCAACACCTTGTACCTGCAGCAGTTTCGGAATGATTACCCAGTCTTGAAGAGTTCTGATGTCCATCATGGAATAATCTTCCGGCGCTTCGATAACGTATCTAAAAATTTCTCCGACAGGGCCCGTTAAAGGTCCCAACGTTGGTGAAACACCGTCGGGCAGTGAAGCGTCATTTAATTTTTCCAGAACTTGCTGTCGTGCAAAATAATCATCTACACCATCTTCAAACGTTACTTGAATAACCGAGAGCCCGAAAATAGTTTTTGATCTCTTGTTGATAACTTTTGGAACTCCGTTCAGTGCTCTTTCAATTGGAAGAGTAACTTGCTGTTCAACTTCCTCGGCAGCACGCCCTGCATATTGTGTAATTACTGTAACTGTCGTGTCGCCAACATCGGGATAAGCTTCTTTCTTTAAAGTACTCCACGCCCACACCCCGGCTGCAATGCAAGCAAAGACTATCGCCAGTGTTATCATTCGTTGACTTAGAGCAAAGCTGAGAAGTTTTCTAATCATATTTTTTTCTTGTCTATTTATTGTTAATTAGAAGTTGAAACTAAGTCCTTTTAGAAGCATTGTACCGCCGACAACCACTTTGTCTCCATTTGAAATTCCTTTTTGAACGATTATTTTGTTATTACTCTGCGTACCAAGAATGACACGTTGTCTCTCAAAAACATTCGATTCTTTTTCCACGAACACGTAGTCGATTCCTTCGACCGTAAACACAGCAGATAGTGGAATCAAAAGAACGTTTTCTTTCGGATCTCCGAAATCGATTTTGCCGAACATGCCAGGCAACAGTTTTCCTTTAAAGTCTTTCATTATCACTCTTACTTTTACTGTTCTGGTTGTAGGATCAACTACATCTCCAACCGATACCGTTTTACCCTCAAATTTTTTATCAGGAAACGCATCGAGATAAATATCCACCGCTTCATCTTTATCCACATCACTCAACTGTGTCTCGGTTACGTCTGCAATTAACCAGACCGTACCGGATGGCGTTTCGGTTAACTCTTTCGGATTAAATCCGGCAGTTCGCAAACGGCTTTCCATTTCTGCCATCGCGGCTTTGGCGTTAGCAGCTTCGGTTTCTGATTGATTAAGATCCCGCGCCGTAGCTGCAAGATTTTTGAACATATCTTTTGTTCGTTCCAAATTTTTTGAGCTCAGTTCAACGTTGGCAGCAGCCTGTTTATACGAGGAATAAAGAGAAGCAACGTCTGCCGATTCGAACAAAACAATTTTTTCTTTTGCTGAAACTGCATTGGAAATTGTTGCTACAATCCGTGCTGGTGCCAACACGGATATCATTGCCCGTTCTTTGTTAATTGTTTCTGTGTTTATTCTTTTGAGACCGGGGTCATCGGCAGAAAAACTAATTTGTTTGCCGTTATCGGAAACGACCGGTTTACCGGGTATCTTCAAAGCAATGGGGTCACTACTTTTTGAACATCCGTATATGAATATTTGTCCCGCTGCTACAAGCAAAATGTACCCCGTTATTTTAGATATTATAAATGGCATTTTACACTTATTCTTTTTATTAAAAAAATTTTGTTACTTGGTCACTTCGTAACCTACTTGATAATTAAGAGCTTCAAAGGCATCAACTCTGTTGTTACGTAATTGGTTTAACTGAATAACACTGTTGCGATACGATTCATAAAAATCTGTGAACACGATGATAGTGATATACCTTTTTTGATAATTGGTGATCATACCATCAACCAATTTTTGATACTGTGAAGCAAAAGTTTTATCGAATGATTTATAGAGTTTATCTGTTTGGAATGCTTTCTTATAAGCATTACGAACATTCCGTTCAATGTCTAATTTCGTTTGCTCTTTTAATTGTGTATCCGCCTTAAGATTGTTCTCGGCAGCCTGGATGTTACCCTGGTTACGGTTGAATACCGGAAGGTCAATCGAAAGTGTCAGAGCGAAATAATCCTGTATATAACTTCCTGCTCTGGACCACTGCCCGCCGATCACTAAATCCGGGATTGCTAGTGCTTCTTGAAGTTTAAGATTAGTTTCATCAGATCGAATGTTTGCCAATACAATTTTATAATCTGGACGATTCTCAATTGCGCTTTTTTCTATTTCATCTTGATCTAATTTCGCCGGGTCTATTTCATCTAATTTTGTTATATCTACAATCGGCTCATAGTATTTATGATCGGCTGCCGTATCATTCATTAGAACACGCAAATCATTTACAATTTCGGAAATACGGTTAACTATTCCAAGACGTTCGTTCTCCAAAATGAATAGAAGGGATTTCAGACGGAGAATTTCTGACAAAAGAATCGAACGATTTGAATAAACATCTTCAACTGCACTGATTGCTTTTTTTACCGAAGGGATTGATTGGTCATAAAATATTAACGATTGCTGTAAAAAATAAAGGTCATAAAAATCCGTTCTCAATTCGTATTTCAATGCACGGAGAAGATTTTCAAAATTGTATTCAGTCACTTCTTTGTTAATTGACGCAAGTTGAATTTGTTTATCGCGCTTTCCTGCTAAAAGAATCAATTGCTGAAGCTGAATTTCAGTATTACCCGATGATGTCAGGTCTAATACTTTTTTGGTGTACTGGTTATAAATATTCTGTCCGATCGAAATGTTAGGATTATTCCAAAGCCTTGCTTGAGCTATTGATGCTTCCGAAGCTCTAATGTTAAACTTCGCGGCAATTAACTGCACATTATTTTTGATAAATGCTTCTTCGGCATTTTGAAGCGAAATGCGCACTGTATCTTTTGTTTCCTTCTGCGCCGCCCTGCTTAAAGTAAAAAAAAGATTGATGCAAAAAATCGGAAGCAGTATTCGAATCTTGAAAATTGTTTCTCTCTTCATAATTAACATCTGGTCAAGTTGTGAATTACAATTAAAAATATTTAGCTAATAACGTTTTTATAGTACAATAGAAAAATGCTGTTGAACTATCTAAAAGCGTTCAACGATAATTGTGCTGTTGAATTTTGGAATTGCCGGAAAGACTGCTCAATTAAATTTGCAGACGGCAGTTTTCGATGTAAATAGTTTTTGAAATGGTCTTGTCTAAAAGAATTGTGTAATCCGGAGGTTCTGAGCTGGCAATACTCTCTTCTTTGATTTGAACAGAGTAGAGTACCGACGGGCTATCCTGATCATAAATCAGCAATTTTGGGAAAGACGATTTTCTTTTAGCCTGCGAACCAAAATTTGCTGCTGATAATGAGTTTTGTGAAGAATTTATTTTAACCGAAGAGAAAGCAATGTTAGAAACACCATAATCAGGACCTGGATTTCCCTCATCAAAATGAATTACTTCGGAGTTGGAAAAGAGATCCACAATATTTGCTGCATCGATGAATGCAAAAACCAGAAACAATATCAGTAAAAATGATTTTACAACTTTGACGAACATAACAATTAAGATCCTTTTCTTTAAGTCATCTAACAACCCATTTTCAAAAAAGATTCAATGCTTGTCGAATAATTTTTAAAAATAAAGCCGGACAACTCAATCCGGCTTTACTAAGGAGTGTGGAAAAAATTAAGCTACATAACTTCCCCGCTTAACATAATGTGTATGCAAAAGTTTATGAGACAACTGCCCGCACGGTCCTTCAGTGAAGAATTCCTCATAAATTCTTTGAACGTTAGGATTATCGTGCGATTTTCTGATTTCCAGAGATTCGTCTTCTGAATAAATTGCTTGAGCACGTTTATGCCTTATCTCGGGTGTAGTGGGAATGGGTTGGCCGCCGCCACCCAAACATCCTCCGGGACATGCCATGAATTCGATGAAATGGCATTCAGAAAATTTTCCACCAGCTTTAATGTTATCCATAATTTTTTTTGCATTTGCTGTTCCGTGTGCTACTGCAACTTTCAAGGTAGCTCCTTTAAGCCAATCCCAATCCGGAATTATGTGTTTCAAAATTGACGGAACCGACCCAACATGATCACCAATCGGAATTTCCATGTATTTGATTCCATCAAATCCTCGCAAAGGAATTACATTTGCATTTGCAAAAATGTCCTCTGTTTTTTTGCCCAAAATAAATTCAACGACAGAGCGAATAGCAGCTTCCATAACCCCGCCGGTCGCACCGAATATCAATCCTGCACCCGAGGCTTCACCAAAGGGCGAATCAAAATCGCTCTTTGGCATCTCGGGTAAATTAATTCCTGCTTCTTTAATCATTCTTGCAAGCTCCCGTGTCGTTAATCCGAAATCGACGTCTTTGAATCCGCTTGCATGCATCTCCGGTCTGTTGCATTCGAATTTTTTTGCAGAACATGGCATAACAGCTACTGAAACGATGTCTGCAGGGTCTATGCCGGTTTTCTCTGCGTAAAATGTTTTAATCAATGTACCGAACATTTGCTGGGGAGATTTTGCAGTAGATAAATTTTCAATGTACTCCGGGTAATAATGTTCCAGAAACTTTACCCAACCCGGCGAACACGAAGTGAATTGAGGAAGCGCAACATCCTGTTTTTTGACCAACGCTTTGTATAATCGTGCTATCAGTTCGGTAGCTTCTTCAATAATTGTTAAGTCAGCAGTAAAATTCGTATCGAACACTTTGTCAAAACCAATTCTTCTTAAAGCTGTATTCATTTCGCGTGTCATCGAAGTTCCAGCCGGCAAACCAAATTCTTCACCAATTGCGGCACGCGGTGATGGTGCAGTTTGAATTACAATATGTTTCTTAGGATCATCTATAGCTGCCCAGATACTATCCGACGGGTCATTTGCACGTAACGCTGATGTAGGACAACGGTTAATACATTGACCGCAGTTAATGCATATCATATCCGCCAGCGGTTTATTTAGAAAAGTGCTTATGTGAGTTTTAGAACCTCTGTCAACTGCTTCCAGCACTCCCACCTCCTGCAGATCAATACATGTTCTAACGCAACGTTTGCAGAGTACACATTTATTCATATCTCTTACAACAGAGAAAGATGAATTGTCAATTTCATATTTGGGTCTTTCTATATGACCAAATGTTAGGTTATCAACTCCGTATTCTTTTGCTAACGCTTGAAGTTCGCACTTCCCGTTCCTAAAACATGAATAACATTCCCCGTAATGTTCGCTCAGCATCAGGTCTATAATGTGTCTGCGTGCTTTACGCACCATCGGGGTAGAGGTTTTTATTTTAATTGGCGATGTTATTGGAAAAGCACACGATGCTTGTAGAGTTCTCATTCCTTCAACCTCAACGACACAAATTCTGCAAACGCCCGCAACGCATAAATCTTCGTGATGGCAGAGAGTTGGTATGCTTATACCATTCTTTTTGCAAGCTTCAAGAATTGTTGTGCCGAGCGGAACGACAACTCTTTTCTCATTTATTTCAACAGAAACTGTTCCTCCAATTGTAGAGATGTCCTTTGGTTTTTCAATCTTCAATGGCTTTTGGCTGACAGGTGCTCTCAGGTTGTTTTTACTTTCCATAAATTCCTCCGTTGCCATCAAAAATTTCCTCCTTAAAATGTTCAAGTATCGATATGAACGAATTTGGGCTCGACTGCCCGAGTCCACATTTGGATGCGAGTTGCATTGTTTTCCCAAGTTCTTTAAGATGGTTGAGATATGAGAACGTGCATTCTCCTTTTTCAAGCAGATCTATTCCTTCCAGCAATTTAACGTTGCCAATTCTGCACGGTGTGCACTGGCCGCACGATTCTTCTACAAAAAATTCCATGAAATTTTTAAGGACATGAAGCATGTTTCTGCTTTCATTGAAAATCATAATTGATCCGCCAGTTGCAGCGTCTTCGTAAGCGAGAATTCTATTGAATCCGGATTTCGGTATGCAAGTGCCTGAAGCACCACCAACTTGAACAGCTTTGGTATTTTTCGCGCCAACTATTTCAAGCATTTCTGAAATTCTGGTACCCCATGGTAGTTCGTACACCCCTGGTTTTTCACAATCGCCGGAAACAGAAAATAATTTTGATCCGGTTGATTTATCGGTTCCGTATCTCTTGAACCACAATCCGCCTTTCGTAACAATATGAGGAATAGAAGCTAATGTTTCCACGTTGTTCACTACCGTTGGCGCTTCCATGAAACCGGTATTTACAGGGTATGGCGGACGGTTGCGCGCTTCTCCTCTATTTCCTTCAAGCGATTCAATCAATGCAGTTTCTTCGCCGCATACATACGCGCCGCTCCCCATTCTAATTGTAATATCGAAATTGAAATTCTTCCGGTTAAGAATTTCTCTGCCCAGCAGTTTTTCTTTTCTCATTTCTTGAAGATAATCTTCAAGGGATTTTTTCATGTATTCGTATTCACCCCGGAGATAAATAATTCCGTTCTCCGCACCTATCGTATATCCGGCTATTACCATTCCATCGATAACCAATTCCGGAAATTCCAGAAGTAAAACCCGATCCTTGAAAGTTCCGGGTTCCCCTTCGTCGGCATTACAAATAACATATTTGGGTTGAGAAATTGCTGCTGCAACAATTGTCCATTTTGTTGCAGTCGGAAAACCTGCACCGCCTCTACCTTTCAATTTCGATTCGCGTATTTCAAACAATATATCTTCGCGCAACTGTGATAAAGCTTTTTTAATTGCTTCGCCTTTTGTGTATTTCGAAAACAGAACGGTTCCTTTTCTATCTTTTTTTTCCACGTGCATCATT
Source organism: uncultured Melioribacter sp. (assembly GCA_964595365.1). Classification (GTDB taxonomy): domain Bacteria; phylum Bacteroidota; class Ignavibacteria; order Ignavibacteriales; family Melioribacteraceae; genus Fen-1258. Next base: position 10,656 of record CAZQQC010000024.1, on the reverse strand, counting down.
TCACCCCGGCAAGTATCTGAATTGCTTTTTCTGGTGTAACTTTTGAGTACACTCTTTCATCGATCAGTAGAGCCGGACCTTGATCGCACATTCCAAGACAATTAATATACTCAAGCGTGAACTTACCGTCTTTCGTCGTTTGTCCGAATGAAATCCCCAGTTCTCGTTCAATTGCTTTGGCAACAGATTTTTTTCCGGCAAGATCGCATGTGATGGTTTGGCAAAGACGCACAATGTTTCTTCCTTTCGGCTGTGCATTCAAGAAAGAATAAAAAGTAATAACGCTGTAAACTTCCACCGGATGAATTCCCAGCAAACGGGCAATTTCCTGTTGGGCAAAATCGGGAATGTATTTATGTTTCCTTTGAACATCCTGAAGTATAGGAAGCAGCGAGGATCTATTATTACCATATTTGACAACGAGCTGTTCGATCTCCTGAGTCATAGCATTTTTTTCGAGGACTAACATCAGTGCACCTCCTCTATTCTCTGCAGCAAGTTTTCAACTTTAGTTATCAATTCTTCGGGTGAAATCGGTTTTTCAACAAAGTCATCAACCGGCACTATCTCACTCTTGCCGAAATTCATTCCTATGGCTTTTGAGACGGAGGTGTACATTAAAATTGGTGTTTTTATTTTTTCCTTTCGAAGTTTTTGTGCCATAAAAAATCCATCATCGGGCTCATCCATCATAACGTCAAGAATAATCAGATCGGGTTTCTTTTCCATTATGATTTTGTAGCCATCCGCTGGATTTGTGGCCGTAACAACATAGTATCCTTTAGATTTCAAAACCAAACTGCTTGCATCAATAATATCCGGATCGTCATCAATAACTGCTATCAACGCCATTTTTTACTCCTCTAATTATGAATTTTGTCTGTATGAATAAAAATGCATATAGGGCTAAGCCTTTATCTGAAAAATAATTTTACATCCCTAACTCCAGATTTGATATACTTGTTAACGATAATTGCATTTTATGTGCCACCAAAACTATTATTTTGGTAAGGAAATTTCGGCGATTTCAATTCATACGGTTTCATAATTGAAATGCTTTCCTAACAGTGAGAAAAGATTTCTTTAAAGATGAGACTTGTAAATTTTTCGATTACAAAAATTGCAATAAACAAAAAGAGGAAAAATCGATCAACCATACATGGAATATCGAAAGTATGATTGGCAACCCTATTTACTTAGCTTTCGGAAAGCAAAAATATTTAGTTATTTTCTGCTGCGCAGAAGATTCATGTTCTTCTTAAGAACTTCTTTTTCCATTTTCTTTCTGTACACAACGAGTTTCTCCTTTAGAGAATAATCCGAAACAGCAAGTATTTGAACAGCCAACAAAGCAGCATTTTTAGCACCATCAATTGAAACAGTAGCAACGGGAACGCCGGGAGGCATTTGCACAATCGAGAGTAATGAATCCAATCCATTTGTTGATTTACCGAGAATAGGAACACCGATAACCGGCAGTTCTGTGTGTGCAGCAATAATTCCCGGAAGATGAGCTGCACCGCCTGCCCCGGCAATAAATACTTTTGTTCCCTGCTTTGCCGAATCTGAAACGAATTGGATTGTCTGTTTCGGAGTTCTATGAGCCGATAAAACGCGCGTTTCGAAATTTATTTTAAATTCTTCGAGGATGCTTTCAGCCTTTTGCATTACAGGGTAATCCGAATCGCTTCCCATAAGAATTGCAACTTGAAATTTTTTCATAAACCTTTTTCCTCTTAATCTGTTATAAAATTTATTTTAAAAACTTATGTTACACAAGGTTGGGGCTTAATAAACGAATTTCTTTTGTTTTGAGAAAATATTCGTTTTACAGTTTTTTTCCGTTGTAGATCAAACCTTGCACACGGTGAGTTAAAAATAATTCACGCTGCAAATAAAACAAAATCCGGAAAACAAAAAAGAGGAACCGAAGCAAATCAATTTCGCCTTTTTAACAAAAAGCAGCTAACTTATTTTCGAGATATTGATCCAACGCCCGAAACATTCGTTCTAATTTTCTGTGGATCACCGTAATAATCAATTGAACCGACACCGGAAACAGAAGCGTCTAATGATTCTTTTGCAAATACATGAGCGCTTGCAGCTCCGCTCACACTTACTCTCACAATATTAGCTTTCAAATCTCTCGCATCAAGACTTCCTGCACCCGATAAGTCAGCGTCAAATTTGTAGGCTGTTCCATCAACGTATACATGTCCTGCTCCACTCAAATCTACAGAGAAATCGTCTGTGTTTACTCCGCTTACCGAAATATTGTTGGCACCGGAAACGTCGATAGATTTCAAACTCGGGGTCGTAACTTCAATAAGAATTTCCTTCCGGGGAGAAATATTTTTCTTAGTATCAATAACCAACTTATCCTCCTTAACGTAGGTTCTTATAAAATACAAAAGATTTTCTTCGGCAGAAATTCTAAGAGATGGCACCTGACCAACGTGGACCCGAATTGTAAAAGCTCCTCCTGCATCCAGGTTTTGAAATTCCTGAATAGTTCTGGTTTCTTGTCTAACTTTTCCGTTGCCTCTTATACCCCAAAAGCCGCATGCGCTAACAATAACCCCCGCTATCAAAGCAACGGCAATTAGTCTAACTTTCATAATAGTTCTCTCAAATCTTTAGTTTTTAGACGTAAAGAAAGCATTATAGTTCCCTGCAACAGCAATCAGTTTCTGTCAATATCACTTCTGTACTGATGTTACACAAGGTTAGAGCTTTACAAACAAATTTTTGCTGTTTTAGAAAAAATGCCCGTTTTGTAATTTTAATTTTCACGGTCGATCAAACCTTGTGCAGGTTAGTTCTTTAGTTAATTGTCATAACTTATTATATTAAGTTTGTAAAAATAAATAAAGCAAAACAATATGGTAAACAATTGTGTTTGAAGAAGAGCGGCTCAATAAGCTGCAATCCGAAGCTTACGAACATTTATGGAATGGAAGATTCCGTTTAGCTCTTAATACTGCTGAAAAGGTTTATCAGACACGACCTGACGACAGCGAATCGGCAATTTGTTTGGCTTGGGCATTATTAGAAAACGGCAACCCCATGAAGGCTATGGAATATGCTAACCTTGCGGTGGAATTGAAGGGCGATTCTATCAAAGCAAAAGTTTATCGGGCTTATCTGCTCTACCGCATGAGCATCTTTGAAGGAGCTCTCGCCGATATCGATCAAACTATAGAACAACAGAAATCTATTTTAACCTGGACATATTTGAACAAATCTAAATCTTTGGCAGGGCTTCAGAAATTCGATGAAGCTTACAAGGCAATTGAAATCGGCATCTCGATTGATCCGTCGAAGAAAAAAACTTTCGACGAAACAAAAGATTTAATTAAGAAGACCGAAGAAATTTATGGTGATTCAAAAGCCTTGAATTCTAAAACTGTTGAAAACTATTTAAACCTTGCAAACCGTGCAATAAAATCGAAAGAATACTGGTTCTCGCTTCTTGTAGCCCGCAAGGTTCTGGAGAAAATGAAAAACGACGAAGCAGAATTGATAGAGCTGGAATCTATGCTTTTTCTTTTTCAGTACAAACCGGCATTGAAAAAAGCAGAGAACCTGCATAGCAAGCATAAAAAAAAATCTCGCTTCAATAATATTTACAACGCACTTAAAAAATATTCTCTACTTGAACAAGAATATGAAGTTATTCCTCCACCGCTGCCGGGGAAGACCGCAGATAAAAAAATCACTGCCTCTAGAAAAACACCAACACCCGATATCGCTTTCAAGCATCAATCAATATTTTACCCAAATGATTACGTTGATGTGATTTCAATAAAAATGTTCGACACTGATGAAGAAACCAAAACCGGAAAGCGCAGTTATTACAAAACTCTGGATTTAACCGTTCCGATAATCGGCTGCGAAATTATATTCAATAATCCATACTTCAGAAGGCTGGATAAAAATTACAGCTGCACTGCGGTCTGGTATCTTAACGATTTTGAAATTGCCCGGAACGACTTTCAGCTTAATGTACCCAAAGATTGGAATTCAGTAATCTTCGTACAGACCATTGGTTCGGAGAACTCTTCGTGGAAAGTTGGTCAAGCAAGAGTGGAGATATACATAAATCATTTTAAGATCACGGAAAAATACTTTGGAATAAATGATCAAAAGATTGTTGAAACTACCGAACCAACTTCTACAACTGCGGGCAATATAGAAAAATCTGCTGATAGGAAAACACAGGTCGTAGAAAAACAACCGCAGCAGGCAAAATCATTAGCCGAACTACTGGAAGAACTGGATAAGTTTACCGGGCTATCCAGCATAAAGGAAGCAGTAAAAAATTTTGTTGCTTATCTAGAATTTCTAAAAGAAAGAAAACGACTCGGCTTGAAAGCCGAGGATAAAATTTCCATTAATGCGGTGTTTCTCGGTAATCCTGGTACAGGTAAAACCACAATTGCACGTATGCTTGGCAATATTTTTTACGCTATGGGAATTTTACCGGGCGGACACGTAATTGAAGTAGACCGTTCTGCTCTAGTAGGTCAATATATTGGTGAAACGGCACAGAAGACCGAAAAAATAATTAACGATGCTATCGGCGGCGTTTTATTTATTGATGAAGCGTACACTCTGATCAAGAAAGGAGGTTCTCAAGATTTCGGTCAAGAGGCAATCGACATACTTCTCAAGCGTATGGAAGACCGAAAAGGTGAATTCATTGTTATTGCTGCCGGCTATCCGGAAGAAATGAATTCGTTTCTCAATTCAAATCCCGGTTTGAAATCCAGATTCAATCACACATTTGTTTTTGAAGACTACACACCCGAGGAATTGCTGACGATTTTCAAGCAGCAGCTTTTGAAAGAAGAATACAAAGTAAACGAAGAAGCCGAAGAAATAATTAAAAAGGAATTTATTGCAAAATACAGAAGGCGCGACAAGTCGTTTGGAAATGCGCGCATTGCAAAAAAACTTTTCGACGATTTGAAAATTACACTCGGCAAAATATTTCTCGAACTTCCGGAAGAAAAACGAACAAAGGAATTTTTAACCACATTCAACAAAGACATAGTAGAAAGTGTGCTGACAAATGCAACAACAAAGCAAGTTAAGATCCCGATTAACGAAGAAGCTTTGAAAGAAGCTCAGTATGAACTTCATGAACTCGTTGGTCTGTCGGCTGTAAAAAAGCAAATTGAAGAGATGGTAAAGCTTGCCCGATATCTCGATGAACAAGGTGAAGACATAAAAAAAATATTCACAGAGCATATTCTATTTTTAGGTAATCCCGGCACAGGTAAAACAACCGTAGCACGGCTTTACGGAAAAATCTATTCTGCATTGGGAATTCTTCCGAAAGGACACCTTGTCGAAACAGATCGACAAGGTCTGGTTGCCGGTTACGTTGGACAGACAGCAGAAAAAACAACTGCTATAATAGATAAGTCGTTAGGTGGAATGCTTTTCATCGACGAAGCATACGCTCTTGTTAAACCGGGCAATTCCGGAAATGATTTTGGCAAAGAAGCGATCGACATACTTCTAAAAAGAATGGAGGACGACCGGGGCAAATTCATAGTGATTGCCGCCGGATACACGGATGAAATGAACCGTTTCGTTGAAAGCAACCCGGGTATGCAATCGCGTTTCAGCAAATCAATTTTCTTCGATGACTACTATCCCTCCGAACTAATGGAAATTGCAAAACGATCTCTGGCACACGATAGAAAAGTTTTGTCTAAGGGTGCCGAAGAAAAATTACTAAAACATTTTGATGAACTGTTTAAGAACCGCGACAAAAAATTTGGCAACGCAAGAATTGTACGCAACATTCTTGAAGCCGTAAAACAAAAAATGCTGCTGCGGCTTTCAGGTTTAGCATCTGCCGAAAGGACCGAAGAAAAACACTTTGCAATTGAAGTAACCGATATTTCCGAAGTTCTAACACAAGAGATTGAAGCAAAACAATTTGAAGTGAAAGGCGATCCGCTTATTCTACAGGAACACATAAATGAACTTAATAAATTAATCGGTCTCGAGGATGTTAAAAAGGAAATTTTTAAGCTGATAAGTTTTTTCAAAATTTCTCAACTCAAAAAAGAAAAAGGGCTGCATTCCGTAGAACGAAATTTAAATTCCATTTTTATAGGCAATGAAGGAGTAGGCAAAAGAACCGTTGTAAACATTCTTGCAAAAATCTTTAAGGAACTAGGCGTGCTCGAGAGAGGACACGTTATTGAAGTAGAACGGCACGATTTGATTGGCGGTTTCACCGGGCAAACTGAAATGAAAACAGATAAGGTAATTCAGCAGGCATTGAATGGACTACTATATGTTAAAAGCGTTTCAACTTTATTTGAAAATAATTCTTACGGCAAAGAAGCGGTGAATACCATTTTTAAGAGGCTATACGATTACAAGAATAAATTTATCCTCGTTTTTTCCGATTCTCCAAAGGAAATGGAATCACTTTTGGAAACAAATCCTGATATTAGAACAAAATTACCCAACGCTTTTTATTTCTCGGATTTTACACCGCGCGAGATGCTTGGAATTGCCGCAAGCATTGCGGAGAAAAACGGTTATATTCTAGATGAAGGAGCTTTACAAGAAATGCTTGATTTATTCCCGAAATTCTCGTCTTCTAAAAAAGAACATTTGAAGAACGGTGCGTTGGCAAAACATCTATTTTATGCCGCGGTCACCAATCAGGAAGAAAGAATTTTTAATCTTTACGAACAAAGCGACGTTGACCTTACAACAATTACATTGGAAGACGTAGAAAAAATAAATTTATAATTTCACCCTCCTTTTATGTTATGCTTAAAATTGTAAACCTGGAAAAACGGTTCGATGATTTTACCGCCGTGAATAAAATTAATTTGACAATTACCGAAGGACAGTTATATGGATTTCTCGGTCCAAACGGCGCTGGCAAAACAACAACGATAAAAATGATGACAGGGCTGCTGTCTCCAACATCGGGAAATATTTTTCTCGATGGTAAAAACATCCAGCTTAGTCCTCTCGAATCCAAGATGAAAATAGGCTACATACCCGATCAGCCGTACTTATACGATAAACTTACAGGCAGAGAATATTTATACTTCTGCGGTGGATTATTCGACATTACAAAAGAAAAACTTTCACAAACAATTGAAGAGTTAATTCATCAACTAAAAATCGGCAATTGGGTAGATAAGCGAACTGAAGAATATTCTCAGGGAATGAAGCAGCGCATAGTTATTGCATCTGCATTTCTGCACAATCCCAAACTATTGGTCATCGACGAACCGATGATCGGGCTGGATCCTCAAAGTGCATTTACAGTCAAAAAACTGCTCAAAGAAAAAGTAAGCGAAGGTCTTACTATTTTCATGTCTACACATAGTTTAAATGTTGTGGAAGAAATCTGCACGCATGTTGCCATTATAAACAACGGCAACATTATTTTCGACGGTAGCATAGAAACATTGCTGAAGTTGAAGCAAGAACATAACCGGAATCTCGAAAAAATATTTATCGCATTGACAGAAGAGAATGAACCGTATTATTCACATACTTAAATACAAGCTTCTAATTTTTCTCAAGCTCGAATCCAAGATTACAGTTGCAAATGCTGTGAAAAATCTTGCAAGCGGATTGACTTACGCTGCATTCGCAATTGGTGCATTTCTTTTCTCCCGGCGCTTCATCTGGTTTCTTCTCGTTCAAATTAAACTTGGATTGTTTTTATTCCACGAATTTATGTCGATCACGCTCTTCATTTTTTTCTTATCTGTAAATGTGGGGAATATAATAGTAGCATATTCAACACTCTATAAATCTAACGAAGTCGGTTTCTTCTTCACCAAGCCGGTTTCTCCTACCAAAATTTTTTTCATAAAATATCTTGACAACTTTTTCTACAGCTCATCCACGCTTCTGATGATTTTATATTCCTCTCTTGCTGGTTACTCAGTATATTTCAAAGTCGGTGCAGTTTCATCTGTACTGTTGGCATTTAATTTTTTTATTTTCACCTTCAGCGCAGGCACGTTGGGCGTAATTGTTCTTTTGATTCTTGTGCGTCTTTCGCATCGTTTTGGATGGAGAAAAATCGTTTACAGTCTAACTATCGCCTATACGGCTGTCATTTTAATTTTTTTCGTCATAGATTCTCCCGGCACACTGGTTAATACGGCTATCCAGTTGGGCTTTTCAATAGATAGGGACAGATACTACAGCGATTTGATTTCGCCGGTGCTCGCTTATCTGCCAAATCACTGGTTATCGCAGACCGGTTACAACATAATTGTTGGGAACTTAAACCTAGCGTGGAAATTTACTTTGCTGCAATTCGTTTTGTCCCTCTTTCTTTTTTCCTCGGTAATGATTTTAGGAAGCAAATGGTATTTATCGAGCTGGCTTACAAATCAAAATTTTAAAACCAAAAAGCATTCCGATTCCGGCAAAATAAATTTTTTGACTTCATTTAATAGTAAATACAGATTCATGCCGCAAACCGAGTCGATAATCAAGCGTGATGTTTTAGTTTTTCTGAGAGAGCCAACACAAGTAATTCATTTTCTTGTGCTGTTTCTTCTGATAATCATTTTCATCGCTAATGTTGCCGGCACAAAATTTATCTCCGCCGGAAATTTTTATTTGCAAACCGTCATTTACCTTTCGATATTCACATTCAATCTGCTTCTGGTAACCACTCTTTCGCTTAGATTTGTTTTTCCGCTCATCAGCCTGGAAGGTTTGTCATTCTGGAAAATAAAATCTTCTCCTGTCAAGATAGATTTCCTATTGAAGAAAAAAATTTCAGTCATAGGAACGATCATTATTTTCATCGGCGTTACACTGGGAGTTATAACAAATCTGAAATTCGGATTTCTGTTAACAACATTTGCATTGCTTACAACCGTGTTTGCAACTCTGAGCATTATTTCGATCAATTTGGGAATGGGCGGATTGTTCTCAAATTACAAGGAGAAAAACGCAATCAGGCTTGCTTCTTCTCAAGGTGCAACACTTTCTTTCCTCTTAAGTATTCTATATATAGCTTTTATAATCGTGATGGTATTCAAACCGTTGAGCGAATTGTTTTTCTCCGTAACAGTTTTGAGACCTCTTTCGCTTGATCAATTTTTCTGGCTGACAATTCCAATATCGGTTGTGTCGCTAATTATTGTTGCCCTATTTCGGAAAATGGCGTACAGATCTCTGCTGAAAGATTTTTAAGATACATTTTTTTTACTGTACAAAGCAGCCGTAATCAGTCCTGCAACTTTTACGATAAACTTTCTTGACGTGAACCGCGATGAGAATGAGAGCACCTTGTTGTATAAGCCGTCAACGACACACGATCTTTTCCCAAGAGCTTTTAATGCTGTTGTAACAACCTGTTCTGCTGTTCTTGGTAAAGGACCTGTCAATGAATTTGCGATTCGCTGAAATTCCGTCGAAGTACTGCCCGGATTTAATGAAAGCACATCGACGTTATGTTTTCTCAATTCATACCAAAGAGCTTCACCAAGATAAGCGTTGAATACTTTAGTAGCAGAGTATGTTGCCATGAAAGGTGTCGGTTGAAATGCAACAACACTTCCGAGAAAAATTACAACGCCTTTTTTTCTTCTTACCATCGGCGGAACGAAATGATGGGTTAAAACCATGGGTGCTATACAATTTACTTTTACCATTTTCGTTTCGTGATCTGTATCTGCATTGATAAATTCTCCGTTAGACCCAAAGCCGGCATTATTAATCAAAATCCCTACTTCCCTACTGCCGACAAATTCTTTTAACGCATCCCAAAAATTTTCTTGCGATAGATCGACCGGTGCAGGCACAGTTTCTATTTTGTAAACATCTTTTAATTCAGCAGAAAGTTTTTCCAGCCTGTCTTTCCTTCTGGCAACAAGGATCAAATTAATTTTTTCCTTTGCAAGCCTTCTTGCAAATTCTTCACCGATTCCGGATGAAGCGCCGGTTATCAGCGCCCAGTCGCCGTATTTTTCTCTCATTGTCATTGATTCACCAGTCATGTTTCAAAACTTTTATTAAATTGCACCCAAATTAATAAATCACAACATAGCCGCAGTATATAAATATTGAGTGAATTAATTAACTTTGAACGTTAGGTTGTATAAGCATTGCCGAACATTCACTCTAAATGTGAAATTCTTTTACGGGAATTAATAGATGGAAAGTTGGCAAAAAAGATACCGAAAAAATTTCACGATAGGAATTATAATAAGTATAATCTCTCATTCTATAGTTCTACTCTCATTCCGGCTCTTATCACAAATATCCGGTATAGAAATCCAAAGAGAGTACGCTAACACATACACCGCCAAGATGAGAATAGTCAACATAGGTGAGATTATGCCTGGCGGCAGTTCGTCCGGCGATGGAACAGATGAAAACGGAATCAGTGGTTTTTCATCGCAAACAATTTCCGGAATGCCAGTTCCTTCAATCGATTCGGCTTTGATTCCATTTGGCAAACAAACCAATTTATTCGATCAAAGAGATTCGCTAAAAATTTCTTCTGGCAGCGGAAGTGGTTCCGGTTCCGGTGGTATTGGAAGCGGCGGCACAGGTACAGGATACGGAAGCGGCCTCGGAGAAGGTTATATTCCCCTTCCCTCTGTACCGAGGCAAATACTTGAAGTGATACCG
>CAZQQC010000023.1:0-29917 GCA_964595365.1 uncultured Melioribacter sp. | reverse complement strand
GTCCTGCCGCCCGAAAGTGCAACGTTGAAAAACTTATTCTGAAAAGAATATTTTTCGGAAAGCAAAAAAAAATCACCACAAAATCTTTCTGCAAGTTCTTCTTTCGATGAAAATATTTTTATGTTCCCAACCATTTACAACTTTTACCTCATAATTTACAATTTATCATTTTCCATTTATCATTTATAATTCGCAGTACAGTCCATCATCTACCAAATTTTTACAGGGGTAGCGCCATGTATAGCCTTCGCCTTCAATTAAGCTATCGGCAACTTCCGGTCCCCATGTTCCTGCTGGATAACCGTAAATTGGAATTGCATGATCATTTTTCCATGCATCAAGAATCGGAGTAACAAATTTCCATGCGGCTTCAACTGCGTCTCCACGCGAATACAATGTTGAATCGCCAAGCATGCAATCGTGCAGCAGACGGGCATAAGCATCCGGAATTTTTTCGTTCGAGAGATCGGAATAATGAAAATCCATATTTACAGTTTGAACATTGAAACCTTGTCCGGGTACTTTCATTCCAAACTTCAAAAGAATTCCCTCATCGGGCTGAATTCGTATAACCAATTGATTGCACGGGTTGCCGTTGTGCTTTGTACTGAATAAATAATGAGGCGTCGGTTTGAAGTGAATTACAACTTCCGAAACTCTTGTGGGTAAACGTTTACCCGTACGAATGTAAAACGGCACACCGCCCCAGCGCCAGTTATCAACAAATAATTTTATTGCAGCATAAGTTTCGGTTCGCGAATTAGGATCGACGTCCGCTTCTTCTCTGTAACCCAATATTTTTTTACCCCGGAATTTTGACGACATGTACTGACCGCGAATTGTATTGTGTGCGATGTCTTCCGGTTTCATCGGACGGAGCGATTGAAAGACTTTCAGTGTCTCGTTGCGTATCGCATTCGATTCAAATGAAGTAGGCGGTTCCATTGCAATCATGCCTAGAACTTGCAGAAGGTGATTCTGAACCATGTCGCACAGAGCACCGGACCCTTCGTAGTAGCCACCTCTCATTTCAACACCTATGCTTTCGGCAGCAGTAATCTCTACATGATGAACGTAGTTTCTATTCCATAAAGGTTCAAAAATTCCGTTAGAAAATCTTGTTACCAAAACATTCTGAACTGTCTCTTTGCCCAGGTAATGATCGATTCGGTAAATCTGATCTTCATGCCAGTCCTTCAGCAAAGATTTGTTAAGCTCTAAAGCAGATTGAAGATTGTATCCGAATGGTTTTTCTACAATCAGCCTCCGCCAGCCTTTTGATTGATTGTTAAGATGATGTTCGGCGAGAAATTTTGGTATTATCTGATAAAGATTCGGCGGAGTAGATAAATAAAATATAAAATTAAAGCCGGTGTTCAATTGTTCATGTATCTGTTGAAGCCGCTCCTGGATTTTTGAATATTCCATGTGAGAAGAAATTTCGATCGATTGGTAAAACAGTTTTCGCGCAAATGTTTTCAATGTTTCTTCATTCGTGATCTCGCCGAATGTTTTGATCCCTTCTTCCATTTTAATGCGGAAGTCTTCGTCGCTCATTTTCGTTCTGGAAACTCCGAGCACTGCAAAATGTTCCGGCAGAAGATTCTGTTTCTCTAATTCATATAGTTCCGGAATTAATCTTCTGTTCGTCAGATCGCCGGAAGCACCAAAAATAACCAGCACCATGTTATCCGGTCTTTTCATTTTAACTCCACCAGAATTTTTGAACGTTCAATTATAATTGAAATAAACCTAATTGTGAAAAAATAACTTTTACTGCCGGCAGATGGTATGCATGGTTTGGGCTTGAGAGACGAATTTTAGTTATTTTAGAATAAAAATTCGTTTTACTGTTGTACTTTTTCATTGTAGATCAAACCTTTCGTAAGAAGAGTTATCGGTTATTTGTATAACAGAGAACGAATGAAGAAGATTCATTTGCAAAGTTTTTAAACTGCGTGCAAAAAATTGGAGAGAGAAATGAAAAGAAAAAAATTAGGAAAGCATGGCTTGGAAGTTTCCGCACTGGGATTAGGTTGCATGGGCATGTCCGATTTCTATGGTTCTGCAAACGACTCCGAATCAATTCGAACAATTCATCGGGCAATAGAACTCGGAATTAATTTTTTGGATACTGCCGACATGTACGGTCCGTTCAAAAACGAAGAGTTGGTTGGCAAAGCAATCAAAGAGAAGCGGGATAAATTAATAATTGCTACAAAATTCGGAATTGTTAGAACAAGCGATCCGGGAGTTCGCGGCATAAACGGAAAACCTGAATATGTTAAAGCTGCGTGCGATGCTTCTCTCAAACGGCTTGGAATAGACTACATCGATTTGTATTATCAGCACAGAGTAGATCCTGCTACTCCAATTGAAGATACCGTAGGCGCAATGGCAGATTTAGTTAAAGCAGGCAAAGTAAAATTTATTGGTTTATCCGAAGCCGGACCCAAAACAATTAGAAGAGCGTATCAAGTTTATCCAATCACCGCACTGCAAACAGAATATTCTTTATGGACGCGCGACCCGGAAGATGAAATTCTTTCAACCATTCGCGAACTTGGAATCGGTCTGGTCGCTTATAGTCCTCTTGGACGCGGATTTTTAACGGGAAGATTTAAAAGCATCGACGACTTTGAGCCGAATGACTACAGAAAATCTTCTCCCCGCTTTCAGGGAGAAAATTTTGGAAAGAACTTGCAACTTGTTGATAAAGTGAAAGAACTTGCTTCGGCAAGAGGAATAACACCGGGACAGTTGGCACTTGCGTGGGTTATGTCTCAAGGTGATGACATAATTCCGATTCCTGGAACGACAAAAGCAAAGCATCTGGATGAAAATGTTTCTTCGGTGGAAATAAATTTATCAGCTGACGAGCTCGCCCAGATTGATGCCATTATTCCAAAAGGTTCCGTAAGCGGGTTAAGATACCCCGAATCGATGATGAAATTGGTTAATGCGTAACGGGCTTTACCTGATTGAAAAAAATATTTTTGATGAAATAATTTTGCCCGCCGCAGGGGGTTATATTATGCTCTGCGGATCGATGTCTAAGATTACCTTAACATCTTTGAAGCGCGTTTTCTGATTGTACTCAATGTACGAATTAAGAATAGCACTGCGAAGAAGTTTTCCGGATGGATCAACTTTTCTGTTGTTCTTAATCAAAATTTGAAATCTATACTGCCCTTTTATTTTATAAATGATCGCTTCGGTTGGAGAAGTAAACTTTAAACCTTTTCCATGTTTTCTGAGATATTCATAAAATTCGCGGCTGGCAGAACGCGCACGGTCTTCCTTTTCGTCTTTAATTTCAACCAATCCTATTCGGGTAAACGGCGGATACCCGCCCTGTTCGCGCAAGCCTATTTCTTTTTCGTAGAAACCTCTGTAATCATTAGCCAAGACTTTCTGCAATACAAAATGTTTTCCATTTTGCGTTTGAATAATTACTTCTCCTTCCTTTTCGCTTCTGCCAGAACGCCCTGAAACTTGCGTAAGTAATTGAAAAGTTCTTTCATCGGCGCGGAAATCGGGGATCCACAATGAGGTCTCCGCTGCAACAACGCCAACCAATGTGACATTCGAAAAATCCAATCCCTTCGAAACCATTTGAGTACCGACTAAAATATCGATCTCGCCTTTTCTGAAACTGTTCAAAATTTCACCGAGCTTTCCTTTCCTATTCATCGTATCGGAATCCACCCGCTCGATCTTGGCATTGGGGAAATAGTAATCAAGCTCATCTTCCACGCGCTGCGTTCCGGTTCCATAAAATTTTAATTCGATAGAACCACAGATAGAACAAGCTTTCGGAACCGGTTTGATGATTCCGCAATAGTGGCATTGCAAAATGTTTTTGCTCAAGTGATGCACCATCGAGACCGAACAATCGGGGCACATTACAACCTCGCCGCAGTCGTTACAAAAAACCTGAGTTGCAAAGCCGCGCCGGTTTTGCAACACAATAACATTTTCTTTTTTTTGAAGCCGCAAAGCAACCTCGTCTAACATCGTGCGGGAGAAAATACTTTCCATTCGTTTCTTTTTTTTCTCGATTGTAACGTCAACCAATTTTATCTCTGGAAGTTTTGCATTATCAATTCGATCGGGCAATTCAAGCAACGTAAATTTTCCGTTCAAGGCATTGTACATGCTTTCGACCGAAGGCGTAGCAGAGCCGAGAACAACAGGGCATGATTCAAACCTTGCACGGATAATCGCAGCATCCCGAGCATGATATTTGGGCACGAGATCATGTTGTTTATAGCTCTGATCGTGTTCCTCGTCAACAACAATCAACCCAATATTTTTCAGCGGCGCAAACAATGCCGAACGGGGTCCGATAACAACTTTATATTTTTCTGCAATAATTCCCCTCCACGAATCGTAACGTTCGCCTAAAGACATTTTGCTGTGAAGTACCGCTGTAAGATTGCCAAAGTGATTATGAAACCGTGAGGTGATTTGCGGCGTAAGAGAAATTTCGGGAACAAGTATAATTACGTTTTTCCCTTTCTCAACTACTTTTTTTGCCAGTTCGATATAAACTTGTGTTTTGCCGCTTCCGGTTACACCGTGAATAAGAAAGGTCTCGAATAAATTATTTTCTACCGATTGACTAATTCTTCCAACAATTTGTTGTTGTCTATCAGTAAGTGTTATTTGCTTTATTTCTTCTTTATACGTTTCCGAATAAACTCTTTCAACTTCTTTTTCGAAGACTTCCACAAGCCCTTTTTTTTCAAGACTGGTTACACTTGATGACGGGGAATTTGTTTTTTTGAGAAGTTCGCTTAACGATACCGGCTCTTGGGTTGAAAGCAGATCCAGTAAAATTACAACTTGCTTGGTAGATTTCTTTTCGATCTCGGGAATGACATGATAAGTTTCATCTAAAGATTTGAAAAGCTTTACAAACTTTACCATCTTTACTCTTACTTTTGCAGTATCAATTTCGTTCAGCAAAGTTACGGCGCCAATTTTCTCCATCGAACCGAGAAGCGAATAGATATTTCTATTCTTCAGCTCTTTTTGAATCTGGGAGACACTATGAATTTCCTTTTTCGAAAGTACCGAAAGGAGTTTTGCACGCAGAAAACTTTTCTTTCTTTCCTGATTGAAAAGTTTTAGACAGAAATCTCTATCGCTTACCACTTTACGTTTGGATTCGATCTCCGTTCCGTATGGAACAGAATTTTTTAACGCTTCGCCCAGACTGCTTAAGTAATATTCAGAAATCCATTCGTAAAATTTGAGAGAAGCTGAGTCGAAAATCGGTCTTTCGTCAAGAACATCGCGGATTGGTTTTATTCTTTCTTTTAAATCGGTCGATTCAGAAACACCGATCACAAAACCGGTAAGCACACGTTTGCCAAACGGCGCTATAACACGTTTACCTATTTCAACCGGATCTTTCAATTGGTCCGGGATGGAATAAGTAAATGCATTTTTAAACGGTAATGGAAATACTACATGGCAAAACATCCGGGTCCTCGGTTATCGGCATCCAGAGTTCGGTCACTGGTTTTCTTACAGCCTATAGCTAACTTTATTTTAATCATTTACCTTATGCAGGGTTTGATTTGCAATGAAAAAACATAACTGTAAAACGAATTTTTTTCTAAAATAACAAAAATTCGTTTGTCAAGCACAAACCTTGTGTAACATCGGTAATTAAAATTTCCATCTCGAATCGAACGCAAGAGTAATTCTCTTTGCTGCATTTGGATTGAAGGCATACTGTATATCAGGCGTTCCGAAATTCACCTCGAGGATTTTGAAATCGAAACCGACTCCCATACCCCAATTAAATTTATCAAATCCGCCGAAGGATAAACCCGTTCTGAAAGCGAACACACCAAGTATCCAATCTGTGCCCATAGAAAAGCGCGGCTTCTTTGAGTTGCGCGGCATATTGTTGAATCCCTGGTTGTAATCGAAAGCCAGAAGCATTTTGCCGGGGAAATTCCCGTTTAATATTTTATCTAATTGAAGTGAAACGCCAAATCTAAGCGTTGTTGGAAGCGGCGTAGAAAATCTATCGATATATTTTCCGCTGTTCTTTCCGGTCAAAGTATTAACAAGAGAATCGCGCTGATCTTTATTTGATAAATCGTCAAGGTAGATCGGTTTATTTGATGAATACTGCGCTGCATTTTTATTCCAGGTAACACTGCCAATATCTGTTAAGGCAAAACCGATTGAAGTTGATTCTCCGACCTTAGCATTGAACCCGAAGTCGAAACCGAAACCACTGCCGGCAGGGGTAGGAAACGATGAAACATTTATATCTCGCTTTGTTGAAGTATTATCAAAATTATATTTCACATTAAAATCGGGCGAGAACGCAGCGTATGCAAGAAAATCACCTCTGCCTGTTATAACATTTCCTTCGCCGGTTGTCAATTGGGTACTTACGTGATCGAGCCCTGCATAGGCAAAACCGGAAACTATGTTGAACGAGACGCCAAACGAAAAACTTTTGAATAACGGAAAAATGTCTAACCCGCGTGCGTATGAGAACGAATACTTTCTTAGCCACCAGAATTTCAGATCCGCGTCGTTGAAGTTGAAAACTTTATCCGGAAGGTTCCCGTCAATTCCAAGATCAATAATTCCTTTGGGAAATGTTACGTTTGAAGAAATCAAATCGTTGATAGAAAAAGCAATCGTTCCAAATTTATCGGTCGGCTTAAATGAAACTGCAAAAAATTTTATTTCAAGATCGGAAGTAACGGCACCGCCATCGGCAAAAAGGTCTTTCAATCTTTGCTTATCTGCTGTATTCAAGTACCTGCCGATTTTTTTGCCGGTGGAATCCTTTGTGCTGTACCCGAAAAAATAATTATACTCGTCGATCGTAATGAAATTTGTACCGGCATTTACTGCAACGTTCGGAAGCGGAAACGGAATTATCAGCTCAACTTTTTTTGTTGAGTCTCTGTACAGGTTAGCCGGATTAATACCTAGCGAGTACAGACCGAAAGTTGAAGCGGTATAAGTTTTAGCCATTCCCATCGAACGTGCGTCGACTACCCCTATTGATCCGCCCTGTGAATAAAGTTTTCCACATAGAATTAACAACAAAGCAAAGAGAGAAATTTTCAGTGTCTTCATTTTATTTTCCTCCTTGCGGTGTAACATGATAATTGGTTGAACCCGAGGCGATAATTCTAATTGTATCGTCTGTTTTGAAGCGCACCGGCTGATTTCCGGCTGCCGGAGTGTTGAATTTCAATTTCACACGCATAAACGTTGCGCGCGAAATTTTATCGGCATCGGATTTAGTAGCAGTAACAGTTATTGTTTGATCCGTTTTCGAAACAACATTTCCGTTGTTATCCGTTACCGCACCGTTAACGCTGATCACAGTATCCTGACCTTGCGACTGCGGAGGGAAATACATTAAAAATTTGTTGTACCGATCGTACATCCTGCCTGTAAAACTCAAAGTCGCAGCGATTCCATTAGAAATCTTCAAAACAGCACCTACGGAATTCACATCACGAATTTGATCGCGATTGTCATTCGATAGGTCTACCTTTATAGAATCGGAAAACTCCGCGCCATTTATACCGACTTGCATAGGCAATTCTATTTTGCTGTTTACGGAAAACCGGTCTGTGACTTTCACATCAACTTTTTTGTAATTTGGATTTGCAGTTCCACCCGCATATACAATTAGAGAATCCGGAAGTTGACTGAACTTCCCGAAGAAACTGCTCAAACTATCCGGGTTGAGCGTAATGACGGTATCCGTTGGCGTTATCAATGTGGAACTAAGCGTGCGCGAACTTAACGTCATGACACTGCGTTGACCGATAGAGTTCCGTGCCTGTAGTGTGCCGTTTATGCCAAATTCGATATTTGCAGTAGGTTTGATGTGCAGTTCTATTTTCGGATTCTTCAAATTAATTTGCTGAAACTTCAGTTTGTTCTGAATGTCTTTAACGTTAAGCGAAACGCCGCTTCTGGTATTGTTTACCGCTGTCGGTTTGAGCTGACCAACAAATTCTTTTACTGAAAGCGAATTCAAACTTATTGTTCCTGCAACACCGTCGTTACTTTTCACTGTTCTATAATCCGAAGCCGTGAAGACTTGAAAATTAACGCGGTAACTAACCTGATTTGTCGGCGTTCCATTCACGCTTACAATAGAATAATCTTTCAAAGAAAAGTTGTTAAAAAGATTCACTGTTTGTTTCCTTGGAACAGTACTTGTGTTTGAGAATGTTTGACCTTGAGGCGTTTTTAAATTGTCTATTGTGAATGTTGCTGTTGCATCGAGATCTAAATTATTTGCTATGCTTATATTAAGTAGCCCGCTGTTCAACTTTACTGTTTGAAGTTTGTTCGGCTGTGCCGAAGTCTCATCGATTGTTACAACACCATTAACAAGAATCGGATTCTGCCGGGGAATTTTTGCCGTTGCTTCAGTAACCTGCAAATCATGAAGCATGGTTAAGATTGTTAACGATTTGTTTGGAATAGTTACAGTTTGACCGCCGCTGCCATTTGTAGAAATTTTACATTCCAGACTCAATTGATTTTTAACCAGAATTTCTGATGTAATAGGAATTGATTGAACAGTGGATGTACTAAGCGGAGGGATTACGATGGGTATAGAGTTTCGAGCAATAATTTCTCCCGTACCCGCATTTCTTATGAATATATCGCTTACGGTTAATATTACGGGAGATTGATAATAATTTGTAATACTTATATCTAGCGAACCGGATTGAATCTTAAGCGATTGAAACTGCTCGGCAGTGCTGAAATTGACAACGACCGATGCATTATTAATAGGCGGTATTTGTGTTTGCGCGCCGGGGCTAAATGCCGGATTGATCCATTCAAAACCGACATCGGTCTTCACAGAGTCCGTGCTGATGTTAATTGTTCCTATTGTCTCGGAAGCCGATTTAGAAAACGGCTCGATATTTAGTTTGTCGCTGAGACCGATATCATCGATCGCCTCCGTTTGGGAATAATAAAGAAGATTATTATTAGTACCGCTTGTGTAATGGCTAACCGAGCCCGACTTCTTTTCCAAAATATCGTACAGAGTATAACTCTTGTTTGCAATCGGCAGATTTAACGAAACATCCCAGTTTGGTGCAGTTGGTTCTTTAATGTTGCAAGAGGTTACCACTATAATTATACTTAACAATACAAAAGTTGAAGAAACTAATCCGCTCTTTGTTTTCATTTTCATTCTAATTCCAAAGACAAATTGAAATAATTTATTTATTACCGTTATTTTGATAGTAACTTAGAAAGAATAAATTTTAACGGCAATCGTTTACGTCACACCCTCAATAATATTCACGGATGATTAGAGGGATTTATTATGGCGGTTCATAACGATTCGTCTAATAAAATTTCCTGCGTGATAAGCGGTTTACTTTTGAACGCAAGGTAAAGGAAAAATAAATTTTGTTCGCAGCTCAAGATCCAAACTTTTGAAAATAATCTTGACCAGATAAAAATCTGCTGCACACAAAACATTATCAGAACACCAAGAACGCTCGTCATACCGATAGTTCCTTCTATCCAAAAATAAGCAGCAAACAATAATGCCGGTACTACAAGAAGAATTAAATACAGAGGAAAAGTCAAATACAATTTTTTTGTTATGAACTTAAATGAGTTCCAGATAGCACGCCAGATTTTTTTCGAATTTTCTTTAACCAAAAGAATTTTGGCGTAGTCGGAAATAATAGAAATGAAAATAAAAAAAACAAGGTGGGCTGTTGCCCATACAACCATAATTGTATATAGCTGCGGTTCTGTTGAAACGGGAAGCGAGCGGTTAAATATTGATGAAAATCCAATTGCAATTACCATAAAGATAATTGCCTGGAAAATCAAAATGTAGATTCCAAGCCGCAAAAATCTAAAAAAGAATTTTGCACTTCCCGCAAAAAATGCCTGCGATTTACTTTTGATGGAAGAATCTTCAAAAAGTTTTAGAACCCCTCCTGCAAAAAACACTGTGAAGAAAAAATAGAATGCGCCGAACCAAATCATTATAGTTGTAAAGGGACGGATAAGATTGCCATAGTTGTTCATGAAATCGGAATACACTGTAAAATCGAAATCATGGAAAAGTGTGTACAACACCATCCTATTGCTGAATTCACTTGTCATAATAGAATTAAACGAAATTGCAAATATTATTCCTATAAGTATTGTGATACCATAAATGATAGTGACAATTTTTTTTACTTCATAGGCTTTTCTTAATCCTTCGATGTAAATTTTTAAGATATTCATTTTATATCCGTAAATATTTTCTGTTCATGTATCTTGCTTTTGTATCTGTACAATCGCAAAAGCTGCTGAACTAGAACAACATTGAAAAAGTAAGCATTGCGTTTTCCAGCCAGAACAAAACTTTGGCTGTATATTTTGCAAACATACCGCTTTCTGTTTCTGTAGTTAAACTGTTGTTAACAATATTAATATCGAGCGGAATTTTGTTAGCGGGGTCAACTTTTGCCCAAACAACTTTCGATCGCCCCTCATATTTAAACTCTGCGGTTCGCGCCAGTCCGTTCCAATTTTCCAAAATTTCTTTTCCATCATCAAAATGAATAAGTACTTCAACCGGTAATTTTACTTCGCCTGTTCGATAGAGAACAACCCCGGATTTGTAAAACGGTTTATCGGTTTTCTTAGAACCAAATATTTTTTTAGCGCCGGAGCTGTCGTAAATTCCTTGCGGATTGGTTTTCCGGTTATTCAAAACAGATACTACTTTGTAATCGCAGACATCGGAACCGTAAAGAATTTGATCGAAGAACCAATTCATATTGTCGCCAAATTTTCTGCCATAATTTTTGTTCACAACTTCGTTCACAATTGCAATAAAATCTTTAACGGATGGATGTTTGAATTTCCAGCGCTCGAAGTATGTTTTCATTATGCCGTCCATTGTCGGAATGCCGACAAGTCCTTCCAGAGTTTTTAACATCGCAGCAGTTTTGAAATAGGTGAAAGAACCGTAACCGCCGGCAGTATAATCCCATGCCGGGCGATAAATTTCCGCAAGTTTAGGATTCCGAATACCAACGTAACCTTGCCTGCTAAATTCAAAATCGCCAGCATGAAATCCGAACAGATCGACAAAAGAAGTTTTTGCGCCGTAGTACTTATCCATTATTCTAGATTCAAAATATTGGTTGAATCCTTCGTCAAGAAAAGCTTCTTCAAATTCATTTGTTGCCAGAAGAGCCATAAAATAATTATGGCCAAATTCGTGAACTGTAACCATCTCCGGTAATTTTATGCCCTCCGGCAAATTCCAGATAGTGCCGGCGGTAATAAATGTCGGGTACTCCATTCCGCCGGATCCGATAGCATTCAATGGGGGATCAACAACAGTGATTGTTGTGTAAGGATACTTTCCCAAATTTTTATCGAAGTACTCCAGCGCGTACTTCAAAGCGCCGATGTATCGATTGGTCTGGTTAAAATGTTCCGGCTGGATCATCAATTTTATTTTCACATCGTGCCATAGGTCATTAACTACTTTGAAATGCGGCGAGGCGGTCCAGGCAAAATCTATAACGTCTTCTGCACGGTAGCGATGAGTAATTGTTCCGTCACTATTATTAATTTTCGACTGAAGAACTCCAGTTGCGCCAACAATATATTTTGCCGGAAGTGTTATGTTAACATCATAAACGGCAAAGTCTGCATAGAATTCCGAGCTGGCATGAAACTGATGGCAGTTCCACGTACCTTTTTCGGCATAACGGATTCCCGGGTATTCGTAAACACCAATCTTCGGATACCATTGCCCGGCTAAATAATAATCGCCGGCAAAGCCCGTGCGGGCAAAGACCCTCGGCAGCTTGGATTTGAAAATAATTTCCAGTGCAATTTCTTCGTTCGGTTTTACAGGCATATCAAGCAGCACGCTGATAACGGTTTGATCATCCTTGTTGTTATCGTCCGGTTGAATAAATTTTATTTTACCCGTCAGATCTTCGCCGCCAATTTTTTTCATCGAAAGTATATCGATATAACCCCAGGATTCTTTCCTGGTTTCATCAAAACCGAAGCCGCGCATTTGTCCGCCGGATTCTCTCATAAAAGTTGAGTTTGTATTCTTAAACGCGTTAAGGTAAAGATGAAACTGTAATTCTTTTACCATATTGGACGAGGGATTTTTCCATTTCAGAATTTCTCTGCCTTCCACCGTTTTGTTTTCTACGTCGAGTTTGGCAGAAATATTATAATTGCAAACTCTATCACTTAGAGGTTGCTTAAATAACATCTGGGCTTTTGGTAAAGAGACGATGAGAAAAAACATGAGGGCTGTAAATACACCAGTTTTTGTTTTCATATTCACCTACCGGTTTTGCAGATAACGATTTGATTCCAATTCTAAAATCATTTTCCGGTCAATAAAAGTCAACTCGATTCCAAAATTAATTTCAGTCTGCGGCATTAACAGTTTATACAGGCTTTCTTGACAGTCGATTCCGGGGATTTCAAGATGAGGGTTGAAATTACTTTAAGAAAGGATTTTTATTCTGTATCTAAAAATTTTTATACTTGCTGTGATCTGGATTCATTCTAAATCATTATTTTTGTTGTGCATTTTTTTACAAATTATTTTTCATCTGGAGGAAATACTAATGGCTGTTATGATTACCGATGAATGCATCTCTTGCAATGCGTGCGATGCCGAATGTCCGAATACTGCAATCTATAACCCGGGTGTTGCTTATGTTTTAGGTGGAGAAGAATACGCTGCTCTCAACGAAGAACATACCTACATTGTTCCTGTTAAATGTACTGAGTGTGTGGGATTTTACGATGAACCTCAGTGCATCTCCGCTTGCCCGACCGAAGCAATTGTTCCGGATCCCGACAGAGTTGAATCGAAAGAACAACTAATGGTTAAGAAAGAACACTTAGATCAAGTTGGGAGATAGACTGCAATTTATGTCAATTAAAAACCCCGCATGTGACGGGGTTTTTTATTTTATGGCTTCCGGAACAAGTTAAGCAGGTTATTGTAAAAGATGAAATTCATTTTTAAAACATATGAGGCTACCGGCTCAAATAACTTTCTTGCTCGCTATTCCTATGTTTATAGCTGCACAAAATAAAGTTGATAGCCTGTTCAAACCACGCGATGAAATTAGAAGCAATAACGAAAAAAATAAATTTGTAACGCCGCAAAATTTTCCGAAGGATTCTCTTCCAATTCAATTTTTTTTCTTTGAAAGCAAAGCAAACGGATTGAACGAAAAGTTCCTTCAGAGTAATAAGTTATTAATAACCGAGCTGAGTGAAAATTATAAATTCAGCAAAGATGAACTGAGCAGCGGGTTAAGCGAAGATGAATTAATTGTATACGTTAAAAATAAAACCACGACTTTGAAAATCTTATCCGATTCGTACGGCGGCAGAGCAGATGTTAATTGGGCAAAAATTCAAAAGATGCTTGGCATTAGCAAAAAACTTGTAGCAATAATTTTTGCAATTGTAAGTTTAATAAAGTATTAGAGGGATATAACAAAAAGATGGGGATGCCCGAAATACTTTTTTACTTGGTTCGGTGTCAAAATATAGAAATGCTCGGGTTATTTTATTATCTTAGTATTTGTCGGTCGGAATCAACACAATAATTATTGGACTAAATGGAGTGGTCTATTTCTTCTTTATTCTTAACTATTTCAATCATCATAATAAGCAGTAGCTGCGAGATTGCTCAAGAGTGGGTAAACCCGATTCCGGACGAACCTCAACTCGAAGAAACAATCCGGACACACAACCTCAATAGTACTGTTTCTGCTGGCGGTGATGCAATACATTTTTCCTGGCACGACCCGATAACAAAGCTTCCGGATGATCTTCTCAAACTTGGCGGAGAAGTCTTTAATCCCGGAAATATTCCTACAATTGCCGGACTTGCCGCTTTAACCGGGGCATTGATTTCAATCGATCACACAACTTCACCTATTTTTTACAAAGGCAGAAGGGCTCCACCTTCCTACCTAGAGGTAAATAAAAAAATTTCCTGGATTGGCGGAGGCGAATTTCACTTAATTGTTGCATCCCTGTTTGCGGGTGCCGGATTAGTCTTCAAAGACAATAGAGCAATTAGAACGGGGTTGCAAATTGTCGAAGCAGAAATTGTATCCGGTTTAACAGTTCAACTTATCAAGAGACTTAGCGGCAGAGAAAGCCCACAAAGTACTAAAGCCCAACATGGCATATTCAGACCATTTCCAAGCTGGAGAGTATATTCACGTAATGAAACGAAATTTTATTCTTATCCATCGGGACATATAACAGGTTCGATGGCTGTTCTAACTGTAATTGCGGATAGTTATCCGGAAAGTACCTGGATAAAACCTGTTGGCTATACTGCACTTGGTGCAATCGGAATTAGCCTGGTAGCAAGAGGCTGGCATTGGTTCAGCGATTTTCCGCTGGCAATTGCAATCGGCTATACCTACGGCAAAATTATTTCCGGCAGAAATCAGTTATTCTTCGGCGATCAAAAAGGCAGATCCAAATTTTCTGTTATGCCTACGTATGTTTACGGTCCGGGACTTTCGCTAAATTATTCGTTTTAAAATCTTTCTGTCATTTTTCAGTTACCTGCAACTGATGTTACGCAAGGTTTGGGCTTGACAACAGCATTTTTGTTGTCTTAGAGAAAAATACCCGTTTTGCAATTTTAATTTTTCACTGTCGATAAAAACCTTACGTAAGGCAAGGTACAGATTATTCTGTTCGTATTTTAAACGGCGAATAAATATTATTGTTGCAAACAATATTTTGGATTGATGTAATGAAGCGATTTTTATCGATCTTAACTTTAATGTTAATGCTGATTTCCTGCACTAAAGAAGTACCTGAAGGAGCCAAAAGAGTTTCCAAAAGCGAAGAGGAAATGAATGCCGCCCGCACCATTGAAGATTATTTTGCGGCTTACAATTCCGGCGATATCGAAAAAGCAATTTCATTTTGCGATTTCGAGTTCAAAGAAATACTCCCAGATTCCGACGATGTTGTTAGAATAAATGGTTTAAAGAACGATCTTGTTCGGTACAAAAAACAATACCCTGACGGCAAATGGGAAATCAGCATCGAAGAGGTAATGATATCGGGCGATTTAGGTTACGTGATGGCTAAAGGATCATTCATTATGCCCGGAGTAAACGCGAGGAATATAAATCCAATTTATTCCGAAAGAAGCATTAGAATTCTAAAACGGCAAAAAAATAATAAATGGAAAATTTTCAGATATATTGCAGTACCTACATTTACTTACAACAATGACTAATCATAATTGCCATTCAATATCTTCCCACCATTTGTACAACATTTCATCGTTGCCGTTTACAATTCCCAATCGGGTAACACCGGGCGGCGGTGGAAAATAATTTACAACAGCCTGAAAAAGCATTTCCCTCTGTTGTTGAGGCACAAAAGGAATCATTGCAAGCAGGGTAAGCATGTCGTAATCTTTTGCAAGCGAAATAATTTTTTTGACGGATTCTTCTTTGCCGTTAAAATAATCGAACTTTTCCACTTCACGTTTCAAAGTATCCGGTGCTTCAGCCCGTGAAGGTATGCCCGGTCTATAATTATATTTAATATCACATGTAAAACCTTCTTTCACAAATGTAGTAGTGTCGTTGTAATTTATTTCTACAAAGCCGCTTTCTAATTTAACCCTTGCATTCCGATCGTTATCAACCGATACGTAAAATGTTCCTGCTCTATCTATCACCACTGAATTTGCGAGGTTTATTTTAAGAGAAGGCATAGCAGCCGTACTAATTATTTTTACATCTCCATAATTTATTTTGACAATGTTATCGCCATCTTTTGCTTTTTCCAGCATCACCGAACTATTCGGCTGCAGCTCTACTCTGCCCGCATCCGGAATGTGCAGTGTTATGTGCGAATGCATGTCTGCTGTTAAACTTTCACCTTGTTCCAATTTTCCGGAAGAGCTTTCCCTTCCGTTTATGATTGCATAACCCTTCAGGCACTGAACATCCCATGGAGAATTATATTTTTGGAAATCATAATAGACATAAAATGCTGCAAGCAGAATTAAAATGATAGGGATGATAATAATTTCTTTCCATTCGTATCCGGAAGAATTGTATGGTTTTATAAATCCATAACCGAAGATTGTTCTGGAAACCGCACTTTTTCTTATAACGCTCCGTTCAATTTTCGATTTTTTTTCTTGAGTAATTTTATTTTTTTTAATCTTTTTCGAGTCTTGCGATTGTTCATACGAAATTTTATGAATTTCCGATGCGCTTCTGTTCAAAAGTTCTTTTGAAAGCAATTCAATTATATCCGGAGGAGGATCGATATTATAAGGCAAGTTTTTCAACCTGTCGAAAAATTTTCTCAGTCGCTTAAATTCTTTATAACAGAATTCACAGTTATGAAGATGTGCTTCAACTTCCTTCTTCGTTTTACTATTCAGTTCATTATCAATAAAGTAATGAAGATTTATTTTAACTTCTTCACAGTTCACAGATTCAGTTTCCCAATCAAATATTCTCTTGTTTTGATAAGACGTGTTTTTATTTCGTCCGGCGTTAATTCGGGAAAATAAACGCCGATGCTGCGATAGGAATAACCTTCCAAATCATGAAGAACAAAAATTACACGGTCTTCTACACTTAGAGAAATTATAAATTCTTCCAGATCGGTTATACCCGAAGTACTTTTTCTCTTGTGATTGTTCAGGGTTTTTGCATTGTGAATTCTAAATAATTCTTCTATTGCCAATCGCACGGCAATATTTTTAATCCATTGAGAAAAAGATTCTGATTCGTCGAAATATTTTATTTTGTCCCATGCTCTCAAGAAAGTTTTAACAGAAAATTTTTTCGCTTCTTCCAAATCTGCCAGTAATTTGTAAGACACGGTAAATACATTTTTTAAATTGATGCCGCTCAATTCAATAAACGTCTGCTGTCTTCCCTGTCTGGAAAGCTCTATAAGGTAAATAATATAGTTTGTATTAGCGCTGTTCAAACAAAACCTAAGTCATCCAGTTGTGTTAATTATTATGAGATTAAGACAAAAGTAATCTTTTAATCAAAAAATTGTTCGCAGATGAAACTGATTTAATATGATTTTGGCACATAGATTTTTGAATAATTACCTTTGTCTTCATTTATTTAACTTTTCCTTCCAATTCACACAACGGGTTAAGTTAATTAATTATTGTAATCCGTACCCCGCTGCTATCCACAACTGCAGAAGCTCTAACATTAGTAATTCCATTTCTGCCGGGTATGGTACCGATGCCGCTTAAATACACCTTATTCCGTTTAGCTACAAAATAGAACGATGCGGACGATGTTTTTCTATATTTATCGGGCAATACCCAGTTAGCGTAGGATAAGCCTCCTCCTCCCTGGCCAGGATGTTTTTGATAATACTGCTGTGCAATGTTTCCAATTTCATACAGTGTTGAAACAATTTGATGGCGGTTGGCTTCTTGCTGCGAGAATAGGTAAATGCGAACTCCAAAATATCCCGCAATCGATAAAGCTATAACGATGAATGTTATTACTATATATCTTTCAACGCGCAATCTACTTTACCATAATAATGTCGTTTTACAAACAGTTACCAATGTCTATAATATAATTTCTCAAATTTTATGATAAGAAAAAAATTAATTCATGGTTCAAGCTGAACCCGCCTGCTAATTTTTTTGAAAAGAGGAATTTGTTTTGCCGGAAAAATCAGCCCATCAATTTCCCTTCCGAAAAGATTGATTTAATTAAAATAGCTTGTTACGTTGAAGTGCCGGTTCAAAAATTTTAATCTGTCTTTATGGATAAATGCGGAATATTCATATTAGGAGGAAAGAAAAATGCAATCATCGAAAAGAGATTTTAGTTATTCAGAATTATCTGAACCGCACAAGGAAAGAACAAGAGAAATTTTGAAAACTCACCCCGAAGTCAGAGAATTAATTTCAAGAAACGCTAACAGCGTATTTCTTGTGATAGGAATAGTTGCTCTGCAGATAACGATTTCGTTATTATTGAATAGCCAGCCGTGGTGGTTAGCTTTGATTGTAGCCTATCTCATAGGCGCTTTTGCAAATCATGCGCTCTTTGTACTTATACATGAATGTTCGCACAATTTGATTTTCAAAAACCGCTCTCTCAATATGATTACGGGCATAATTGCAGATCTTCCGAATACTGTTCCGTCGGCAGTTTCATTTAGAAGTTACCATCTAAAGCATCATTCGTTCCAGGGCGATTATTACTTAGATGCAGACCTTGCAAGCCGCTGGGAAGCTAAGTTGGTTGGCAATTCGTTCGCCGGAAAAACATTGTGGCTTTTATTTTTTCCGGTTTTTCAAAGTTTGCGTCCGTCAAGATTGAAAAAAATTAAATTCGTCGACGGGTGGACAATTATAAATTGGGTTGTTGTTTTCGGTTTCGATGTATTGATTGTTATTTACTCCGGCTGGATTTCTTTTTTTTATTTGATTGCTTCGCTTTTTTTTGCTGTTGGCCTTCATCCGCTTGGTGCAAGATGGATTCAGGAACATTACCTAACATCTCCGCCGCAAGAAACGTACAGTTACTATGGCCCGCTTAATGCTGTGGCGCTGAATGTCGGGTTTCATAACGAGCATCACGATTTTCCATCTATCCCGTGGAACAAATTGCCGAAGCTGAAAAGAACCGCGCCGGAATTTTATGACAGTCTTGTTTCGCACAAATCATGGTCAAAATTGTTATTCAGATTTTTGTTCGATTCGAAACTTTCTCTTTTTTCGCGCATGCTAAGAGAAAACCGCGGCAGCTTAACTGCTGCAAACGAATAATTCAAAATACACACAGATTTGCTTAACGCATCCTTTTCGGAACCGATCTTAAAAGACCATAGAAGATTTTGGCTTCTTCTAGGATTCCTTTGAAACAGTACCACCTCTTTTGCCTATCCAAACCCTTCCCATGGATAGAAAACAATTTCTTCAAAGTGCTGCTTCCGGCTTGATTGTATGAAACCCTGAAACCAAAGTACCGCAAAGAACAAAGTAGCAAGGAGTGCATACGCTTCGATGAAGCGAAGCTCTTTTTTAACTGTAAGTAATTCGTCTTTCATGATGTTCTCCTTTCGACAAATGGCAACACACGTTTTGGAAAATGTTTTTCGATCCTGTCATTTTTCTGAAGTGCCGGTGTAAAGCTTCAATTGCGTTTGTAGAGTAAATGATTTTACTGATCTCTGCAGGATACTTAAAATTGGATACAGATCCTTCATTAACCATTTACACAGAATTATTTACTCTCCCGTTAATCGTCGATCTGAAATTTTTCGTCGCCTTTTAATTCTTTACCGTAATGTTTCTTGTACAATTCGAGATATTTTTTATGAAGCGCCGGCAAAGCGGCTTTGCCATTAACTATTAATTCATTCTTAGAAAGAGTAAAACTATCAAGATCATCGCTGTCTTCTATCAATTTATCTTTCATCATTTCATCTTTAGCATCGCTTACAAATTCTTTTAGTGTTTTCATGTTTGCTTTTAATTTACCCATATTCGTCTTCAGCTCTTCCATTTTTTTCTTTAAAGTTTCGCTGTTGGCTTCTTTCTTCTTCATCTCTTTTTTAAACTTTTCCATATCAACTTTATAATTCTTCATCTTTTCTTTGAGTTCTGCCATACTTCTGCTGAAATTTTCTTTCCACTCTTTCATAGATTTATTAAATGCTTCTTTATCAAAAACGTAGCGATTTGTATCGGCGTCGTTTACATGACCGGCAAGTTTTAAGCTATCATAGTCGATGGAATCAATGCGTGGAATATCTATTTCCGGAATATGTATTGGTGGAATGTAAATAGATGGAATGTGAATCGGTGGAGCAGTGGGAATATTCAAAGAATGATTTGCAAAATTCTCACGCATATTTTTTTGTATTTCTTCCATTACCTTTTTTGAGATAGAAGAATCGAACGGATGAACATTAAAATCGATCGGCAGGAAATCGAAGTCGAAAGCATAACCATTGTTGCCTCTAAACTTTTTCATCTTTTCTTTGAACGCTTTCATCTTTGCCCTGTAATCTTTCAAGTTCTGCCGGTATTCTTTCATCGCTGAATCAAACTCTTCGATGCGTTGAGCAACAAGACTTTCGTACTTCTGTAAATCTTTTTCCTGTACTTTCTCTCCATCGATGTACAGGTCATCAAGCTTACCATTATTAAGTCTAGCTTTATATCTTTTGTCATCTTCAGAAAATTTTAATGTACGTGTTCCTTTTTTGAAGGAAGCCGTATCCAAAACGCTAATTAAATTTTCTTCTGGTGTTGTTAAGAAAAAATCATTACCGTTCGGATAGAACGGATTTACAAAAGATGCAGATGCAAGATTGAGAGACCTATCTTTAACCGAAAATGAAGAATGGATTGAAATAGCAGCCATCGCTATTAACAGAACGGCAAAGGCTGCAAATCTAACCCCGTACCCGGTGTTTTTGTTCTTCGTGTTCATTCTAATTATTCTCCTATATAATTGATTTTTTTTTCCTATTGCTGCAAGCGCCAGCCCCTCTTCATTTTTTCTGATTTGCTGAATATTGTAAAGCGCTTTCGAATAACTTACCGCATCACCGCAAGTTTCTATTGCAATATCGTCACAGCAGTTTTCTCGTTCCGTCTTTATTAGCGCCGAAAGCCACCAGACCAGTGGATGATAAAAGAAAATCATTTCGATAAATATCTGAATTAGGTTTATCAAAAAGTCATATCGTTTTATGTGAGCCAGTTCATGACTTATGATTGCTTCTATCTGATCTTGCGGTAAGCCGCTTATTATTCCTAACGGAAGAAGTATTATGGGTTTGAGATTGCCGATTGTGATCGGAATATCAATTTGTGTTGATTCATAAATTTGAACCGGTCGATTGAGGTCTAGTTTGCAGTGCAAAACGTTTAATCTATAATGCCAAATATTCTCGAGAGTATGTAAACCGGTTGTTTTTATTCTTTGAACGTAAAACACGCTTCCGATAAACCTTAAAGAAAATATTATTAGTCCTGTAAACCAAAACGTAACAACCAACGGTAGGTTTTCGGCAAAGTATGTTTCGAATATTTCGGGAAGATTAATTTTTGTGCTATTAACTACGTCGTAGGTATTGACGCTGGCGGATTCGCTTTGAACCGGCTTTCCCGAAACAAATATCGGGTTGTCGGACAATTGAGTTTTCGGCGCTTCATAAACTTGAACAAAAGTACCCAGCGAAACAAAAAAGAACAGAAACATAGCGGCAGTCGAAATATTATAACGCAGCCTTGCACTCTTTTTGCCGGTTAATAATAATAACGCCCCAACTATAATCGCAATTACGGCGCCTTGCCAGATGGAATGAAATATTGTCCAGCCGATTGCTTTTATCAATTCTTCCGGGATAAAGTTAAAAATGAAATTCATTTTTGACCCCTTTCGATTTGATTTAGTAGCTCTTTTATTTTTTTCAATTCTTCTGCGGAAGGTTTAGAATTACCGAGAGCTTGCATTACGAGTTTTGCAGCAGAACCGCTGAATGCAGTTTCTAAAAGTTTATTGAGTAAGACTTTCTGGATTTCGTTCTGGCTAATAG
Source organism: uncultured Melioribacter sp. (assembly GCA_964595365.1). Lineage (GTDB taxonomy): Bacteria > Bacteroidota > Ignavibacteria > Ignavibacteriales > Melioribacteraceae > Fen-1258. The sequence continues at coordinate 8,269 of CAZQQC010000023.1, read as the reverse complement.
CAGCTTTGTAAACATGGCTGCGGTCTTTTTCATCGCGCTCTACAAGATTTTTTTCATACATTATTTGAAGCATCTTCAAAGTTGTAGTATAACCGGTTTCTTTTTTCTCATTGAGTTTTTCATTTACAGTTTTTACCGTAGACGCACCGTTCTGCCAGAGTATTTGGAGAATTTCAAGTTCGGAATCTGTTGGTTTTGGTATCCGTCGTTTTGCCATTTTCAATTCCTTTGTTTTCTCAATTCTTTAGACACTTGATTTATACGAAAAGTTTCGTAGAAAAGAAAATTATTTTAAGGTTTTGAGAAAACGACCGGAAATCAATGACCATTCTTTACTAAAAAGAGGGGTGATAAAAATATGGTTGGTGCACTACTTACCAACTAACATTACTCAAGGTTTGATCGACAGTGCAAAAATTAAAATAACAAAACGGGTATCTTTTTTAAGACAACAAAAATTCGTTTGTCAAGCCAAACCTTGCGTAACATCAGTTACTAAAATCTAATTTCTACATTCCCGCTTCGACTTGTTGAAACTAGCCGAATTGAGGCGGGCTGAATTCTACATCCTGTTTTTGCTATTCTTTCAATCCAAGGAACTCCACCAGTCTGTTATGCGCCTCTTCGGAAACGGCAACATTATATTTACGATAGAATTGAATTGTTGTCTCAACCGAATCAAAATAGCGCTTACAGTTTTCGCATTTTTCTAAATGAGCTTTAATAGAAACACACTTTGGTGAATTTAATTCCTCACCGAGATTATCGCAGATGTGGGTCATTACCTCTTTGCAAGTCGGCTTATTTTTGCTCATACTTAAAAACCTTATCTAGTTCGTTTCTTAGAAACGCACGCGCCCGGTGCAAACGCGATTTTGCCGCTGGAACGGTAAGCTCTACTATCTTTGCAGTTTCTTCAGTTGATAATCCTTCAACATCGCGGAGCATAAAAACTATCCTGTAATCTGCCGGAAGTTTTTCAATTGCTTTGTCCAGAACTTCTTTCAATTCATTGTTTTCTATTACTCTATCCGGTGTAACACTCCAGTCGGAAATTTCTTTTTCATCAATTAATGCTTCTTCATCTTCGAAAGAAGTATAGCCGTATTTGCTTTCCGAGCGGGCAAGCATCAAACAATGATTTGTAACTACCCGGTATAACCATGTAGATAATTTTGATTGCCCGCTGAATTGATGAATGTTTTTCACCATGCTGAGAAAAGTTTCCTGCATTGTATTCTCCGCACGGTCCTTATGTCTGCAGACTTTGAAGGAAAAATTGAATACAGTCTGTTCGTACATTTTAACAAGCGCGGCTAAAGCTTTTTTATCTCCATGTTGTGCTTGCTCAATAAGTTTTTGTTCATTCATTCCGTTTGATGATTTAATTCAATTAAGGATTCGGTCTATTATCCAAACTTTGCCATAGATAAAGACTTGCCACAGTACAGTAAGGATGCCAATTATTTTTTTTTGCAATTAACCTTATTTTTTTCTCGTCGGGCATTTTTTTCAAGCCGTAATTTAACATAACTGCCTTACGAATTCCGAGGTCGCTAACAGGAAGCACATTCAATCTACCGAGTGTAAAAATTAAGAACATGTGTACTGTCCAGGTTCCTATTCCCTTTACTTTTGTAAGTTCTTCAATTATTTCTTCGTCCGATTTCTTAGCTAAACCTGCCAGATGGATTTCTTTCGAAAGAATTTTCTGCGAAAAATCTTTAACATATTTTACTTTCGAGTTTGAAAGACCTAGTGACCGTAGCACTGAATCATCCGTACTTAATATCAAATCTGGGTGAGGGCTATTATTGAAAAATTCTATAAACCGTTTGTATATGGCACGCGCAGCAGAAGTTGATAATTGTTGTCCGATAATTGCTCTGAGAAGCGGATTGAAGTATTTGGTGGGAGGTGTTAAATTGATAATGCCGATGTTTTTTATTATTGTTGACAGCACTTTATCTTGCTTAACAAGGTAGTCTGCTGCTGTCAGAATTTCACGATTTTGCATAATAATTTGTCTTGAAATGGAAAATCAATTGTTAATTACGCTCAGCCGTAGCAAGTTACTCAAAAATGTTAACATTTCTAAAATCGATTTACAGAATGTTAAAGGTAAATTAATAACTATCGGCGAAGGTGAAATTCTTTACCGCGAAGGTGATAATGCCGATATAATTTTTCTTGTCGTAAGCGGTAAAGTTAATATTCTTAAAAAGAGACTGCTCGGCAAAACTAAATCCTACTTTTTTCTCGAAAACGATTTCTTTGGTCATGAAGAATTCTTTGAAGAAACGTCGCGAACATCCACAGCAGTTGCGCTACGTGATTCATATCTAATCTCTTTAACACGCGATGAAATAGACGCTCTAATTAATCAAGACGACGAAATTCTTGTGAACCTTAGAGAACCGATTGCCGAAATCGATGAAGCTATTTTGTCGAAGAAAGAAGAAAAAGAAATTGCCGGGCAAAAAAAAGATTTTGATGATTTTAAAGCTCCGTCAACATTAGAAGACAAGTTCCACCCGTTCGAGAAATTTGAAACCGAAGAGAAAAAAGCTCATGGTGTTTTTCAGTCGATTAGCGATTTTTCCAAGACGCCGGATGAAGAGATTAAGGAAGAAGAGAAAACAAAGCATGAGTTAGAAGAACCGTCTCTAATTCAGGAAACTTCAAACGAGGAAAAATCAATTCAAATAACAGAACAGGTTGAAACGAAAGAAACTGAATCCAGTCAAACAGGCGAAACGAAAAACGCAGCCGATATTCCATTCGATGAAAACGCCTTCTTAAATGAAGACGGAATTCCAAAAGCTGAATTTGAAATACCAGATATTAAGCAAGCAGCAGAAAAAAAATCCGATGAAGATCTTACCGATGCTCTTTTCAAAATTTTAGGCGGTGCAGAGAGCGAACCAATCACTCCGAAAAAATCGATTGAACATACTCCGTCTTTTGAGATGGACGAAGCGTTTTTGGCAAGTTTAAATTTCGGCGAACAGATTCAAGAGAAACCCGAACCCCCGGCGGAACATGTTCCTTCTTTTGTGGAAGAGAAAAAAAATGAACCGGAAACTATAGAACACATTTCGGAACATGAGTCTTCAATGGAAGCTACCGCTACACCAAAAGAAGAAGTGATACCGGAAAGTGTTCCCGAACCTGTAATGGACAAACAGCAGGCTAAAGAAACAACAACAATTGACGAGCTGAACATGATCATCAAAGCCGCCGAGCTTGTCAATTCTAATATTCGCATCGATGAAATGCTGAAAAATATTGTTGATGTTGCCGCAAACCTTACCGATGCCGAGCGTGGAACTCTTTATTTAATCGACCGCGAAAAAAATGAATTGTGGTCGATAGTAACTCTCGGTGATGAAATGCGGGAAATTCGTCTTGCTCTTGGCGAGGGCTTTGCGGGGTACGTTGCAAAGAGTGGGGAAACGATCAACATAAAAGATGTTCGGAAAGATCCACGCTTCAAAGCCGACTTTGACAAAGCTAGCGGTTACGTAACGAAAAATATGATCTGCTTCCCGATAAAGAATAACAAGGGGCAAATCATCGGCGTTCTTCAACTGCTGAACAATAAAAATGGCGAGTTCTCAAAACGCGACGAAGAATTTTTGACCGCTCTTTCAATACATGCTGCTATTGCAATACAAAATTCCGGCTTGGTCGAAAAACTTTTGCAAACCGAACGTATTCAATCATTGGGCAAAATGACAAATTTTTTGATCCAAGACATTAAGAAACCGATTCTTGTTGCCAAAAGGTATGCCGAGCATCTGAAGAATAAACGATTGCCGGATGATGCACTTCAAGTTGTGAATATGCTGCTCGAACAAATTACTCAGGTTGCAGATCTTGTTCAAACAACATCGAGCTACTCGGAAGGAAAAACTATTCTTAGAATGGTGAAGGTTAATTTGAATGAAACTTTGGCGGATTATTCTTCGAGGAGCGAACAGTATGTTGACAGCAGGCTTTGTGAAATTATTAATGAATTGGATAAAGATGTTACTGTGAAAATTGACGTGAAAGAATTTTATCAATGTTATATGAACATTATTAAAAATGCCTGCGATGCCATGCCGGAAGGCGGAAAGATTCTTGTTTCTACAAAACGGCTGGACAAAAATGTAGAAATCCGTTTCAACGATACCGGACTTGGAATTCCCGAAGGATTCAAAGATAAAATTTTTGAACCGTTTGTCAGTTACGGCAAAAAGGAAGGTACCGGTCTTGGTCTTTCGATCACCAAAAATATTGTTGAGAATCTTAATGGTACAATTGCAGTTCAAAGCGTTATGGGTGAGGGTTCAACATTTATAATTACGCTTCCTGTTTCTTCGGTCTTTTAATTATTTGTTCCGGTTAAGCCGGATTCATGTCTTACTTATGTCTTATAATTTAATAACTATTCTCGGTCCCACAGCAACTGGAAAAACGCGCCTCGGTGCACTGCTTGCAAGTCAATTAAACGGAGAAATAATTTCGGCAGACTCGCGACAGGTTTACACTGGAATGAATATCGGAACAGGGAAAGATCTCTGCGATTATACAGTTGGCGGCAACACTGTTCCTTTTCATTTGATAGATGTGGTTGAACCGGATGAAGAATTTAATCTGTTCATGTTCAATAAATTTTTTTATGAGTCATTTAACGAAATTACTTCGCGGAAAAAGATTCCGTTCCTGGTTGGAGGAACAGGATTATATATTCATTCTATCTTAAAAGGTTATAAACTCAACGAAACGAATTTCAATCGAGAACGTTTAAACGAACTGGAAATGCTGGAATTATCCGAACTGACAGGATTGCTTCGTAAACTAAATCCTTCGCTGCACAACACAACAGACTTGCTAATTAAGGAAAGAGTAATTCGCGCCATTATGATTTTGGAAAACACGAAAGAAGTTAGCGCTGTAAGCAAAACCAAAATCTATTCGCTCATTATAGGTATTAAATTGGAAAGAGAAGAGATCAAACGGCGAATTACCGAACGACTGGAACAGAGGCTGCAGAGCGGTATGATCGAAGAAGTGAAAAAATTAGTCGAGCATGGAATCTCGCACCAGAGACTTGACATGTTTGGTCTCGAATACAAGTTCGTCGGCAAATATTTACGCGGGGATTTGAATTACAACAGCATGTTTCAAAAGTTAAACAGCGCAATTCACGATTTTGCTAAAAGGCAAATGACATGGTTCCGAAAGATGGAACGTGAAGGAATTCAAATTGAATGGATTAACGGACCCGATTACGAAGCCGCACAAAAAATCATTCTCCAAAATTACTTTCCATGAGTCATTCAATGGATTCAGAAAATCAGCTGCCCAAAATAGTTAAGAACTATTTGACAAAGCATGGATTGACTACATGGTCCCTTATTGTTGCCGGAAAGAAAAAATTTAATAACGTTATAGTTATTCCCGCGATCGATGAATTTGAAAATTTGAAACGTCTCTTAGTTTCACTAATTCGGAACAACAAAAAATATTTTGACGAAAGCCTTTTCCTTTTTGTTGTAAATAATTTTAAGAGTTCGGAAGCCGGAGTGGTGCGTAATAACGGAAACACCCTAATTTTTTTGCGCAGCGTGATAGATAGAAGTAGTAACGGACTAATTCCACAATCAATCATTAACTCGGGAATGAACATCGGCGTTGTAGATGCATCGAACAAAGGGCTGGAAATGCCGGAGGAAAGCGGGGGAGTTGGATTCGCAAGAAAAATTGGAATGGACCTCGCACTTACTGTTTTTGATTACAACTCGAATAGAAAAAAAATTTTGATTTGCCTCGATGCCGATTGCACGGTTAATCACAATTATTTAACTGCTGTCATCCAATCATTCAATCAATCAAATATCCATGCTGCTTGCGCACAGTATGAGCACCCCCTTCCGAAAAACGAAAAAGAAAAACTTGCCATCATCTGTTACGAAATTTTTCTGCGCTATTATTTGCTGGCACTAATTTATGCCCGATCACCATTCGCTTTTCCAACAATTGGCTCTACAATGATTTGTGACTATGAAAGTTACATCAAGGTTGGAGGGATGAATAAGAAAAAAGCAGCGGAAGATTTTTATTTCATGGAAAAACTTGCAAAGATTACGCACATCGAGAAAATCGACTCGGCGAGAGTGTATCCGTCAAGTCGCAGCTCATGGCGTGTGCCGTTCGGTACAGGCCAGCGTGTCAGCCGGTTTTTGAAAGAGGTGCACGATGAATATGTTTTGTATGACCCCCAATCATTTATTGTGTTAAAAAAATGGATTGACATTTTTCATTCGGAAGCGATTCTTACTTCCCGTGAATACATTGACATGGCAAAAAAGATTGATAGTTCGCTGTATAGATTTCTTCAACAAAATTCTTTCGAAGAAAGCTGGGATAAAATTCTAAAAAGTTCTAAGTCCCAAGAACAAATTCAGAAACAGAAATTAATGTGGTTCGATGGATTCCGAACTCTGAAGCTGACTCATTTTCTTCGTGACAATGGTTATCCGCTTGTTAATATGTTCACGGCGTTAGATAAACTGTTTAACATGATCAATTATAACTCCGCGCTCGATAGAAGAGAGTTAATCCCATCCATAGAAATTCAGATGGCATACTTGAATTGTCTCCGAAAGCTCACGTGATTGTATAAAGCCCGCACTTAGAATTTCAAACCGAACTTGATTATATTTTGCCCGCTCATTTGAGGATGTATGAACCTTTACGAAAAATTAAAATCGATAAAAGAGAAGTACGATAAAATTAACGAACAACTTTCGGATCCAAGCGTTATTTCCGATCAGCAAAGATACATTTCGTTGAATAAGGAACGGAGCGATCTGACCGATCTCATTCATACCTATAATGAATACGATTACTTGATAAAGAACATTTCCGGCAATCAAGAAATTATTGAAGCGGGAGGCGACGCAGAACTTATTGAAATTGCCGGACACGAATTGAAAGAGCTGAAAGAAAAAAAAATCGAGATGGAAGAGAAAATAAAATTTCTTCTCATACCGAAAGACCCCGACGATGACAAGAGTGTTATTGTTGAAATTAGAGCCGGAACAGGGGGCGAAGAAGCCGGGTTGTTTGCAGCAGATCTTTACAGAATGTATTCACGATATGCCGAAATTCGCGGGTGGAAAAAAGAAATTATTGATTTCAGCGATACCGGTTTGGGCGGAATAAAAGAAGTGGTATTCAGTTTGGGCGGGGATGGCGTTTTTGGCGATTTGAAGTTTGAAAGCGGCGTTCACCGCGTGCAGAGAGTGCCGGCTACTGAAGCAAGCGGAAGAGTTCACACATCTGCTGCTTCGGTTGTTGTGCTGCCCGAAGTTGAGGATGTCGAAATTAATATTGATCCGAACGACCTTCGTATAGATGTTTATAGAAGTGGCGGTGCCGGTGGACAAAACGTTAACAAAGTTGAAACTGCGATTCGCATCACTCATATTCCTACGGGACTTGTTGTTCAATGTCAGGATGAACGTTCGCAATTGAAGAACCGTCAGAAAGCGATGAAAGTTTTGAAAGCGCGGTTGTACGACATGAAACTTCAAGAACAGAACAGCGAAATTGCAGCCCAACGAAAATCGATGGTCAAGCGTGGCGATCGAAGCGACAAAATTAGAACATACAACTTCCCGCAAAATAGAGTTACAGATCACCGCATCGGTTTAACGCTCTACAATCTCTCCGAAATCATCGAAGGGGAAATTGCAGAGCTGATCGAAAAACTGAAACTGGCGGACAGAACTGAAAAACTTCAAGCGAGCTAATAAAATTTTATTTCTAAACCTTCTACATTTTTATTTCAACAAGGTCATCTTCTTCGTTTGAACAAAGTCTCCGGCAGCTATCCGGTAAAAGTAAACGCCGCTTGTTACTTTATTTCCAAAATTATCCGTACCGTTCCAAACAATTTGATATGTACCCGCAGGCTGCTCTTCGTTTACCAACGTTGCAACTTCTCTACCAAGCATATCGTAAACTATCAAAGTTGTGTGGCTTGCAGTTTGCAGCTTGTATCTAATATTCGTGCTCGGATTAAAAGGATTAGGATAGTTTTGTTCCAGTACAAATTGATCGGGCATTTTCACAACTGTATCATTAACTGCGGTAATTCCTTCACGTGCCTTTTTTACAGCCTGGAGAAGAATATCTTGTTGCCCTGTAGGTTGATTGGCACGATAGCCGCCGCCAAGTTCCCAAATTATTAATCCGCCTATACCTTTTGTTCGTG
>CAZQQC010000022.1:28004-30352 GCA_964595365.1 uncultured Melioribacter sp. | reverse complement strand
GATTGGAGGATTGAAGGATTTTGAATTGAGGATTGTTGGATTGAAAAGATTTGGAATCGTCAATAATAAATCATAAATCGAAAATCACAAATGGATTGAGGATTGCAATGGGTGATAAAACGCTAGATGAAGGGCCACTACAGAAATTAGAGCTATAGTAAAGTGAAACCAATAAATATAAAAGAGTTATCTAATGCCTGAAATATCAAGATTTATGGGAATGATTATTCAGATGTATTACGACGATCATTCAACACCTCATATTCATGTAAGGCATGCCGATATTAGATGTAAAATAGATCTGGAAGGAAATCTCTTGAACGGCAGTATTCCACTTCCTAAATTACATATACTTAGAAGATGGATTTTGCTGCACCATAATGAATTGTTGAAAGATTGGGAAAAAATTAGAAAAGGAAAATTGCCGGAAAGGATAGAACCATGGGCTTAATACATTATCCCGTCAATGCTGCTTATGTAGGTAACTTTAAAATATTAATAGAGTTTGAAAATGGAGAACTTAAAATTGCTGATTTCAGTAACTATAAAAAAAGAAATCTGGGCAAATTTAATGATTTGAAAGATGAAGAATATTTTAAGACTTTTTATATAAAAAACGGCGATCTTCAGTGGCCAAATGGTTGGGATGTAGCTCCAGATTATCTTTATGAAATCAGTATGCCTGCCAAAGTAGGACCACTAAATAGAAAGAAAAAGAACAAAGTAATAACTTGAGAAATGATAGCATGAATTAATTTGGTCGAGTGCTACATTATTACTGCCACAAACGACATACTGAAGAAGCTTCCAAGCTTAGGAAAAGATCTAACTGAGTTTTCTTTGGATACGGTTAAGATGTTTTATAACGATGCCAAATCGGCAGGGTATACTATCTAGATTAATGTTGAAGTGTGGAATTGATAAGGCGTTGAATCGTTGAGGTGTTGAAGAGTTGAATTGTTGAAAGGTAGGATATACTAGTATACTGCACTCCTAAAGTATGAGACACAGTACAGATTGTTTGGGAGGGTTTTAAAATGCGACAAATGAGAATTACTACGAGCGAAAGACACAGATATTGATTATATTTTATTTAGTATCAACAGAAATCATGCAGGAGACTTATGGCAACAAAGAATAAAAAGCGATTAAGACAAAATCGTGAAGTTATTTATCGTAACAATAAACCGGTCTCGGTAATAATAGATATTGAAGAATATAACGAATTGCTTGAGCGGTTGGAGGATATAGAAGATCTAAAATTTATAAAAGAACTTAGAAATAGACATTTATCATTCAAAAAACTTAATGATTTTCTGACGGATTTTAATCCTAATGTATGAAATATACTTAGAGCGTTCGGCTGAAAAAGACCTTCGAAAATTACAACCCGATTTTTTTCAAACTATTGTAGAAAAGATAAAAAACCTTGCAGAAAATCCTTATTTACATGGTTGTAGGAAAATAAGAGGTTCAAAGAATTTTTGGCGGATTAGAGTTGGCAGTTACAGAATTCTATACGAAATAGATGAATCCACAAAGTTAATAAGAATTTATAAGGTTAAGCCGAGAAAAGATGCATATAGATAAATGTCTTACGTGTAAAGCATATCAAAAAACTATTTTTTAATAAATAGAACGCTGGGTAAACACAGATAAGACGGATTATCACGGATGGCATTTGAGATTTTTAGAGATGCCCTTTTAAAAAAAGTAATAATGGAGGTTTACAACATGTTATTAAGTTATATTGAAGCAGCAATTAAAAAAGCAGAATACAAGAAGTTAGAAGATAATTCATGGTTTGGAGAAATATTAGATTTCCCGGGTATATGGGCAAATGCTTCTTCCGTGGAAGAATGCAGAAGTGAACTTATTGAGGTGCTTGAAGAGTGGCTTCTGTTAAAGATTAGGGATAACGATCCTATTCCAACAATTGATGGAATCAATATTTCTATTCAAAAAGCAGCTATATAAAGAAATTTGAAAAATATTATTTACAGACAGGAGTGAATACGTAAATTTCAAATATTGGGTTTTGAGGGATCATTCTCGGGAGGTAAACATCAGTTTATGAAAAAAGAAAAGTTAAAGATACGTATTCCCAATCCGCACCAATCAAAAGAAATCCACATTAGTTTAGTAAAAGAAATACTTCGACAAGCGGGAATTAACATAGAAGAATTCGATAAGATTTAATTTATCGCCTAATTGCTAAAACAGTTCATGTTTTCTAATTATCAATTATTAATCCTCAATTTTGAATTACTTTTATGAGAGCAATAATTTTAGCAGCCGGAAAAGGGAGTTAGGTTTGGTGAGGCATTGAGTTGTTGAAGTGTTGAATT
>CAZQQC010000022.1:26603-27904 GCA_964595365.1 uncultured Melioribacter sp. | reverse complement strand
GCTTCGGCAAGCTCAGCTTCGGCAAGCTCAGCACATGATTTGAATTTAGCGAAGAAATGCGGTATATTTATTGCGAAAAAAGTCGCAACGAATAATTTCGGAAGGCATGGATAAAAATCCTTTTAAGTTCGGAAGTATTGTAGAAGGGGAATATTTTGCGAACCGCAGCGAGGAAATTAAGAAAGTAAAATCGATACTAAGAAGCGAGAACCACCTTATAATAATTAGTCCGAGACGTTACGGCAAGACGAGTTTAATAAACAAGGTAGCCAAGGAACTAAAGCGTCCCCACATAGCTATTGACCTGCAGGTAATAACCGCCGTAGAAGACTTTGCAGCCGAGTTATTAAAGCGGGTATACAGACTTTATTCTTTTGAGAAGATAAAACAGATTGTAAAGAATTTTAGAATAGTTCCGGAAATAAATGTAAACCCGTTGACCAATCATATAGATGTATCATTTAAGCCGGTTAAATCACACACAGATACAGTTCCGTTTGAGGATGTGCTGAACCTAATAGAGAATCTGGCATCACCTGCAAATAAAACCATTATAATATTCGACGAGTTTCAGGAAGTTAAAAGGATAGCCTCAGGCCTTGAGAGACATATGCGGTCATTTATGCAGTTACATAAGAACATCAATTATGTGTTTCTCGGCAGCCAGGAATCATTAATAAGGGAAATATTCGAGAAGAAGAAATCTCCTTTCTATCATTTCGGTTATTTATTGCCTTTAAGCAAAATACCAGAAAACGAGTTCAGAGTATTTCTGGAATCACGATTCAAGGGTAGGACCGGAGAGGCTGCTTTTATTACGGAGGAGATACTAAAGTTTACAAGATCGCATCCATATTATACACAGGAGCTTGCTTTTGAGGTATGGGAGTTACTTGATAGGGATAGGAGTTCGAAGCAAGGAAAGCAGGTAGTTAAAGGGGCTGAAATGGAAATTGTGAGGCACCACGACATAGATTATGAGCGGTTGTGGAATACGCTCAACAGAACAGATATGAAGATATTGATCGGCATGGCTTTCTATGAGGGCTCACCGCTGTCGCTTGAATTTATAAGGATGTTTAATGTAGGCGCGCAGAGCACTGTTTTCAGCGGATTAAAGAGATTAATGCAGAGCGGATTTATTAGTAGGAATGAAAAGAGCTACGAAATGGATGACCCGTTTTTCAAGAAATGGATACAGGAGAGAAGACTACAGTAGTGATGATCCTTTGTCTTACTCAGAACAGGATAAAATGTTGAAGTGTGGAATTGACGAGGCGTTGAACTGTCGAATTGGTGAA
>CAZQQC010000022.1:0-26503 GCA_964595365.1 uncultured Melioribacter sp. | reverse complement strand
GGAATTGAAGAGTTGAGGAGAATGGTAGATTTATTTTCGAAAACTTGCTAATTTATACCGGTTAATAGAGATAAATAAAATGCGGTTGACCAATAACGAAACAGAAAAAATAATACAGGTCATTAAAAAATATGACAGACATGCGGATACATATTTATTCGGTTCCCGTGTAGATGATAACAAAAAAGGGGGCGATATTGATTTACTTGTATTTTCTAACAAGCTAACTTTTGATGAAAATTTAAAAATAAAGGTTGAACTAAAAGAAATACTTGGCGATCAAAAAATAGATTTAATAATAAAACGCGATAAAACGGATCCATTTGTAAACATGATATTTGATTCATCCATAAAATTGGTATGAAAAAAAAAATAGCGCTACTTATCAGTGAACTGGAATTAATGAATAATGCTTACTCCGTTCTGAAATACAGTTTCAAAAAGTGTATTAAAATAAACGTTAAAAAAAAATATACACAAAAAGAACTGGATGCATTTGAAAATTTGGCGTCGCGTTTTGCGAGATTAAATGATATTGTAGTTCAGAAAATACTTAGGTCAATTCATTCAATCGATCTTGATGAAGCAGGTGCTGTGAGGGATTCAATTAACCTTGCCGAAAAGAAAAATATAATAATTAATGCCCGTGAAATGATTGAAATGCGCGAACTTCGGAATTCAATTGTACATGAATATATACCGGAAGTAATTAAAAGCATATATACAAAAGCTATGGAATTAACTCCTTCGTTATTAAAGAATGTCGAATTAATAAATCGATACTGCAGCTCTAAATATCAAATCTGAGTTTTTATTTGATACACAATTAGAAATATCTTAAGAATAGGATTCATTGACGTTAGAGGATTTAGATTAGTTGAAAATAAAGTTATTACTGTTGAGAAACTATTAAGCGGTTTGATAAAATCTTTAAATTAATTTTCTATTTTTAATTCTCATTTCACATTTCACTCTTTACCTCGTTTGTAAACAGCTCAGAGAAAGGTTGTAATTGTTGAGTAACTGCGGTTAATTATTGAAAGGTGACAAAATTATTGGTTGTTTATAAGCGGTTATTAGTTATTGGTTGCCGGTTATTAGTTTACGATGTTCGGACTCCATTTTGAAGGTAAGGAAAGGTGGTAAAACTATAGGTTAAAAAATAAATTGTGAATCGTAGAACAATTCTACGCAATATTATCAATCTCTCAATTTCAGAGATTATATCCCGCCTTTTGAATTTCATTTCCTATGTTTATTTAGCCAGAGTAATTTTGGCTGAAGGATTTGGAATCATCTCATTTATAATTGCTTTCTCTTCTTATTTTTTACTAATCATAAATTTCAGTTCCGATATAATTGCCAGCAGGGAAGTCGCCCGTCTCGCTGATTCTTCACCACGACAAGGTGATCAGCGGACGAGGCATACCCGTCTCGCACACATTTCACTTGGAAAAGGTAATTCGCAGGCGAGGCAGGCTTATCTAAAATCAGAGCGAGGAATATTTGTAAATAAAATTCTCTCTTTAAGAATTATTTTAGCTAGTGCGAGCTATACACTTTTAACCGGTCTAGTCTTATTTTTGAATCAACCGGCAACAATTAAAATAGGATTGTTGATTTACGGACTCACTTTCTTTGCACAGGCAATTAACCTTTCATGGTACTTCAAGGGAGAAGAAAAAACTGCGGCTGTAACATTTGCGCAAATATTATCATCGCTAATCAATCTAATTTTAGTCGTAATGCTTATAAAACACAAAACCGATTCTATTAGTGCCATAGCGATAGTTACAAGCGTATCATTTATAAATTCCTTATTGATGTTGATGTTTTACTTGCGAAAGGGAAAGATGAGGTTGATACTTGATGCTGGATTTATAAGGAATAACTTAAAAGAATCTTTCCCGGTTGCATTTGCGGGAATCATGATAACGATTTACTACAATCTCGATCATGTGATGCTGGGCTACATGACAAACTCAGCAGAGCTAGGATACTATGCAGCTGCTTACAAGATAATTATAATTGCGCTTGTACCGGCGGGAATTATTTGTCAATCTTTTTTACCCCAGCTTTCAAAATCTGTCAATGATTTGATTATGCAAAAGAGTTTGATGAAAATGTATTCGAACTGGATGTTGGTAGCAGGAGTTCTGAGCACAGTTGTATTTTTTCTATTTGCCGGTAAGATCGTTGAAATTGTTTATGGTGGACAATTTGAAGAATCAGTTCTGCTAATGAAAATACTTTCCTTTAACATATGTCTCGTCTATTTGAATATGACGTATGGCAATCCGCTAATAGCATGGAACAAACAGAAATTATTTTCTTATCCGATTATTGCAGCAGCAATCGGTAACATAATTCTTAACATCCTTTTGATTCCGAAATACCATGCTATTGGAGCAGCAATAGCTACGATTAGCAGCGAATTAATTGTGATGGCAGGTTTTCTTCCGCTGCATAAAAAAGTAGCTAAGCAGGTACAGACCCCGGTCATGCTAGAAGTACAATCGGTTACCTGACTTCTTCGTTTGTATTAGATCTCGAAAATTGTTACACAAGCTACACTTGGCAATCTTAAGAGTAGTAGTTTTTTTTGGTAAAAGGACGCGGATTAAGCGGACAATGTTACAAGTTAAAGATACTCTGCGGATTTTCACAGATGAATAATTGAAAGAGACTTCTGAAAAATGCTATTTGTCATTTCGATCCCGATTTTATCGGGAGAGAAATCTACGATTTCAATAAGATTTCCCGCTTTGACTCGCTGAATATAAATGAAGCGAGGCAAGCTCAGTTGCTTCCCGTCTCGCCTTCGGCTTGCCGAGGCGGGCGCTCATTCGAAAGGACATTCATGAATTTTTCAGATGTTTCTGAAAACTACTTTTAAGACTAATGACTATTTAGCACAATATATCAAGAGCAATTTGTTTAAATGAAGGCTCCATTAATATCGGTATTGATGCCGGTAAGAAATGCCGAACGTTTTGTTACAGCAGCAATTGAAAGTATTCTTTCACAAACCTTCGCGGATTTCGAATTGATAATTGTAGATGACGGTTCTACCGATAACACTTTGAGCATAATAAAAGAACACGGAGACGGCAGAATTAAAGTATTTGAGTCGAACCACAAAGGGGTTGCATATCAAACAAATTTTGCAGCGATGCATTCTTCAGGCAAATATATTTCAAAAATGGATGCGGATGATATTAGTCATGTTAACCGTTTGAGCGAACATTATTATTGCCTTGAGAAGATGTCCAATGTTCAGCTGGTGGGGAATAACATCCGGTTTATCGATTCAAAAAACAAAAATCTAGGCATTATGAAATTTCCGGAATCAAACGAAGAGATAAATTATTTTCTACCTGTGAGACCAACTGTATTTAATGGAACAATAACGATGAATCGTAAAACGTTTGAAGCGTTAGGCGGTTATAATGAACAACTTGAAGTTGCTGAAGACCATGATTTTTTGATGCGGTTCCATAACGCCGGATACAAAGCATACAATATTCAAAAAGTGCTTTACTATTATAGAGTTTATGAAAGAGCTGAAACGGAACGCAAGTTTGAGATGCAGAACAGAATTTCGTACGAATTGGGGAAAAAGTATTTGGAGTTTCAATGTGGCGGAACCGGAAAAGACGGATATGATTATTATTACAGAATGGGACTGATTGAATATTACAGAGGATCTGTGAGAGAATCCAAAGAATATTTTTTGCATGCTTTGAGTGAAAAGCGGAATCATTTTTTCCATTTATCGAGGTTTATCATTACCAGTTCATTATTAGCAAGACAAGTTCAAATCCTACGTGAAATGGGGATAATGAAGAAGTTAAATTCATTGCTGAATAGATATTTAGCTATTGATATGCAGAACTTCAAAAAATAAATCCCATCTTTTCATTGGGGAAAATTCTTCACATACTCAATTCAATTTCCTACGACGGCGCCGCGATTTTGTCGTTTAGAATAGCAATGATGACGCCGCAATACAATCACAAATTAATATCAATTTTCAAAGGCAGTGCTGTTGACGGGTTCAGACACAACGGAGTAGTATGTTCGTATTTTCTGGATAAGAATTCTCGTGGACTTTACTTCATATTAAAAAAAAACTTTGCTCTCGCTAAACATCTGCTTAAGAATAAATATGACATAATCCATTTTCACGGCGGCGGGATTTCAGTGTTACTGCTTGCAGTTATATTCCGAAGAAACTCCAAAGTGATTTTTCATCTCCACGCCGGAAATGTGACTGGAATACCTTTCAAGTCATGGATACCCGCTATTCATAAATTAATTTACAGAAGTATTGATAAACACGTTGAGAAAATTGCAACGTGTGAGCATGTAAAGAAATTTTATGTTGAGGAAATTAAGCCGGCAAAGACGGAACCAATACATTTAATAAGAAATTTCACGCCATACAATTTTACAGCTAAGAAGAGAAAGAATTTTTGTACCGGGTATATAGGTAGAATAGCTAACGAAAAGGGGGTGCAATTATTTTTTGAATTATGCAAGTCTGTTGAGCTGCACAAGTTAAATCTTAAATTTGCCATAATGGGTGATATTGCTAATGAACTAGATCTAATCATCAAAGAGAAAGTCTCTAATGGCGGAATGGAATATTATTCTCCAAGCTTGAAGGTTGAAAAGTTTTACGAAATGATTGACATACTAATCTTTCCATCGGAGCTAACCGAGACTTTACCGTTAGTAATACTTGAGGCGGTAAGTTTTGATGTAGCAGTTATTGCAAAAAGTTCAAAAGCTACGGAAGAAATATTTAGCAGCTACCCGATGTTGATAGAACGAGTGGAGGAAAATCTTTTTATCCAAAAAATTAAGGAATATTATTCTTCGCAGTTTATTGCGGAGGACTTAAGAAGGCAGCATGAATCAACAGCGGCAAAATTTGGGAAGATGGAATATTGCTCGTCAATTACAAGTCTGTATGAATCGCTTTTAAGAATTTGAGGAAGTGATATATGGTGAGCGTTTCCGGAGAGAGCATTGTAATAAACCACAGAGTTCACTGATTGAACAGATTACCGCGGATAAAGCAAACTAAGACACTTGAAAAAGAAAATTCTTCACTTAAATACCGATCTTGATCTGACATCCGGCGTGACGAGGCACATTCACTTGCTGGCAAAGAATCTATCGGAAGAATATGAGCATCATGTAATTTCCTTTGCTGGCAGACTAGTTAAGAAATATAGTTTCGGAAATAGAATAGTCGTCCGCAAAATTATTAATCTTCTGCACACCGGAAAAGTTATAATGCCGTTTTTTGTTTTTTATTATGTCTGGAAAAACAAAATAGATATAGTTCATTCACATCACCGGTATTGCGGCTTAATCGCTGCAATAATTTCAAAACTTACCAACGTTCAAACGATCACCACCGTACACAGCAAAGTATATGGTAAGAAAAAATTGAGCTACAATGCTTCTACCATTGTAGCAGTATCAAAAAGTATTGGTGATCACTTAGCGGACTATTATGGTATCAATAGTGGACGCATAAAAGTAATTAATAATTTTATTGATCGAGATGTTTTAAGATGTACTCGAACTAAGGATGCCGTACGTTTGCAACTCGGCGTTGCTGCCAACGAAATTTTGATAGGCTATGTCGGCAGGATGAACTTCCGTGAAAAGGGAGTTGACTTGTTGCTATATGCGTTTGAAAAGCTGAAAAGAAGATTTAACAATGTTAAACTTATTTTGATCGGCGACGGTAAAGATTTAGCAACGATAAAAAGGTTGAACAATGATAAAAATCTAAACGCCATAATTATTGATCCACAGATAAACGTATTCGATTATTTTCAGTGCATCGATATATTTGTTTTACCTTCGCGGATCGATCCGTTCCCTAATGTAATGTTAGAAGCAGCGGCAATGAATATCCCAATTGTAGCTTCGCGGGTGGATGGTATACCGGAATTCATCGACGATGAGATGAACGGGCTTCTGTTCGAAAAAAATAATTCAAATGACTTGGTTAGCAAAATTGGGTTAATGTTGAGTAATTATACTCTGAGACAAGAATTGTCGATGAGATTATTTGCTAAGGTGTTGGCGAAATATGAAAAAAGCAGAATAATCCCGGAATACATCAAACTTTACAATGGGAATATTGACAGATGAACTCTTTCAATCTACTTGGGATTGAACTGACCTTGGCAAGCTATGATGAAATTATAAAAGAAGTGGAAAATTCTATCGTCAAACAGAAGAAATTTACATTTCATAATGTTAATAGTTACATTTTTCTTGAAGCGTCAAAAAAAGAAAATTTCCGAAGAATGCTTCAACGCTTGGACAGATGCTTCCTTGATGGAATAGGTGTGTACTTAGCGGTGAAACTATTGAGCGATAATCTAACAGCGTTTCAAAGAATTACCGGTACTAATTTATACTACGAACTAATTGACTACGCTATAAAAAATAATAGAAGAGTGTTTTTCTATGGTGTAAACGGATTGTCGTCGGAAAGAATTTATCTAAATCTCAAGTCAAAATTTCCAAAGTTGAATATTGTTGGTGCTGAAAGTGACAACGGGAATTCAGAATCTGCTTTGATTGAGATAATCAACAATTCCGCAGCAGATATTTTGTTTGTGGGCTTAGGTACGCCAAAACAAGAAGAGTTTGTGATTAGGAATTCGCAGTTAATAAACTGTCCGGTGCAAATAGCGGTTGGCAGCGGAATAGAATATTTAGCGGGGATAAAAATCCGAGCACCAAAGCTAATGCAAGCAATGGGATTAGAATGGATGTTCAGATTGTTCTTAGAGCCGCAGCGTTTATGGCGAAGGTATTTGGTTGGGAATCCCCATTTTTTATGGCTGATTTTGAAAGAAAAAATAAAAGCAGCTTTCTGAACAATACAAAATGAAAACGGCGGTTTGCTTAACTGCAATTCTACTTTTATTTACATCAATCTTATTCTCCGGTAATAAACCGGGAATACATGTTCGAAAAAATTCATTTCAGCTTGCTTTAGATTTTAAATTCGAGTATACAGACGAAAATTTTGGCAAGTTTACATTGCGGAAATATGCCGGTACACATGAGGAAAGCAGCACACAACTTTTTCTGTTGCCGTCAAAAGAAATTCTGATTGCATTACCACCTGACTCAAAACCACTGATTAGGTTTGAGGTTAACGAGAGCAAGACGTTCCAGGATATTGTACCGTTTAGGAATAGTAAGTTCTCCGGCAATCCGATAAAGAACAAATTTTTGGAAGATAATGGTGTAGCAGACACACATGCAAACAATAAACTATTTCAAGTACTCGGATATACATGGATACGTGATTTTTATTGTGCTCATATTAGAATTACTCCGGTCATATATGATGGGCAATTAATTGAAAATTATAAGATAACGATTAATGTCGAACTTTCAGATTACGGTTTGCCGGGAGAGAATTCACCAATTGAAATAAAATCTTTCTATGATAAAAGTTTATCCGATATTATTTACAATGCTCAAATTGCAGAACAATTCCGCAGCACAAATCAAAAAATATTTTCAGATTCGACCGGCACATGGATCGATTACAACGCATTGTATATTAAAATACCGATAACCGATGATGGAATTTACCGAATTACTAAAGCCGATCTGGAAAACGTTGGTGTTGATGTCACTTCTGTTGATTGCACAACATTCCGTTTGTTTGAGTCGGGGAATGAAATTCCGTTATACATAGAAGGAGAACAGTACGGCTGTTTGAATAATTTCGGTTTCATTGAGTTTTATGGAACCAAGAACTACTCGAAAAAATTGTACCGGAATATAAATGCAGACAACGGGCAATACAATTCGTACATGAACATGTACACCGATACATCGTTTTATTTTTTGACATGGGGAAATCTAAAAGGCAAAAGAATTCCAACTTCGTCAGCAGTATATTCAGCAATTCATGATACGCTTACTTTTCACACAGCATCAGAGCATTGTGAAGTTGATGCAGGCTTTGGGGGGCTTAATGTTGATTTGATGAAAAATCAAGATCCGCATTGGATTGAAACCGATTTGTGGTATTGGGGAGGAATTGGTAGCGGATCCGAACAGAATTTCAATTTCGATATTAAAAATCTTGTCCCTAACAAAACTTCAAAACTTTATATGAAGGTGTTAGGAGCTGCATCGGGTAATATTACAAATGCACACGATCTAAGTTTGTCGGTAAATTCGGTTTTATTGGATTCAAAAAAAATATCTCGAAATGAACGGGCTCTTTTAAGCGGTATAGTAAATTCCGACGGACTCAAAGAAGGAACAAACACTCTGACTTTGAAAAATATTAATAACGGCAACACACCAAACTCGATTGTGTATGATTGGTATGACGTAGAGTATCCACAAAAATTAATTGCCGGGAACAATTTTATACGAATGAATTTTTTATATGATTTTACACCCGGTGTCAAAATTATCAAGATTGAAAACTTCACTGCAGCGGATTTTTTTATTTATAAACTGGCTCCTCGATTTAAACGTATAACAAATTATAGTTTTAAAAAGGGAATAGTGCTTTTTGGCGACACCGTTTCGGTTGGTGACAAATATATATTATTTCCCGATAGCGACATTCATACTCCCACGTTGGATAAGCCTGTTAGGTTTACAAATCTTAGGGATGCCAATAACAAATATGATTATATAATTATATCGAATCCGGTGCTTAAGAGTTCGGTAGAAGAATACCACCGGTTCATAAACTCAAGTTATAATGTAAGAGCAAAGACATTTTACACAACCGATATTTTTAATGAATTCGGTTACGGTTATCCTACTGCAGAGTCCATTCAAGAGTTTTTAAAAATCGCTTATCAGAACTGGCAATCACCTAAACCAAGTTATGTGTTGTTGATCGGCTCGGCTAATTACGATTACAAAAACATTTTCAAGAAACCGAAATTAAATTTAGTTCCGTCATTCGGCGAACCGGTTTCCGATACATGGTATACAATGTGGAATGGTACAACTATTCCTGTTCAGCAGATGTGGATCGGTAGAATTCCGGCAGCAACCAACGATGAAGTTCGTTTTTATTTGAACAAGCATCGTGAATATTTGATCCAACGTTATACATCTTTCAACAAGTCCGCTATTTTCTTTTCCGGCGGTGACCCGAACGAACCGGGAGAAATTGAATCCTTAAAGGGAGTCAGCGATTATGTTAAGAACAACATAACCGGTGTTGCGCCATACTTTATGAATGGATTTCACTTTTACAAAACAAGAAATCCGCGCTCGGATTTTGGTCCGTACGATACAAAGTTTGTGCAAAACATCATTAGAAGTGGTGCACTTTTTATTTCTTATCTTGGACATAGCGGAACGCGGGTTTGGGATAATAGTATCACTCAAACCTATGATTTAGAAAATGATTATAACCGGTTTCCATTGATAACCGACTTTGGTTGTTCGACTGCCAAATTTGCAGAACCGGATGTTGATGCGTTTTCAAATCTGTTTGTATTAAACTCACAGGCGATTGCGTATATCGGTAATTCATCTTTGGGGTATACTTCAACTGCTCTTACCGCGCCGAAATATTTCTATGAATCCATATTTTCAGACAGCATTTATAATATTGCCCGCTCGCATAGTTTTGCTAAACAAAAAATTTTTGATTATCTCGGTTCCGGTGGAGCTTACAGGATATTTGCTTTCACTAATACGCTCATTGGAGATCCAATTGTAAACTTAGCCGTGCCCGCGAAGCCTAATTTTGTTATTTCAACCAATGATATTGAAATGCTCTCTTCTAATCTGAATGATCAAATTGATTCTGTTAAGGTAGTTATAACAGTTCGTAATTTCGGAACACAAAGTCTCAAGCCAATAAAGATTCTTTTGGAAGATACTTACCCGGCAGTTGTTAGTTATGCAGATACGATGAATGTTTTACCGCCACAAAATGAGTTAAGAATTCAAAAAGTTTTGCCGGTGTTGAACAAACCCGGTCAACATCATTTGTTGGTTAAACTCGATGTTACAAATGCTGTCGATGAAATTTATGAAGATGATAACACCGCTACATTTACTTTTGATATTGTATCGACAAAGACCCGTCCATATATTTACAGCAGGTCAGCAGCACGACTTTCTCAATTAATATTTTTGAACCCTCAGAAAAGTTCTAATTCCAAATTAAACTTTGTAGCTGAGGTTGATGAATCGCATAATTTTACTAAACCAATCAAATATGTAATTCCAATTGATACTTTTTACACCAGGCTTAATTTATCGGGTTTAATTAATAGCAAAAGATATTGGCTGAGATCAAAATTAGGCGAGAATGAAACCGGGTGGGAACAGTTTGTTTCATTTACTATGGATAATAAACCAATAAAACTTGCTTACAACGACAGTCTGAGCATGAGTTCATTAAGTCTTGATCGTTTGACGATGACGGGTTCATCGATTTCTATTTCGACCGATACTTCTTTGATTAGTGTTGAATCAGCCGGCGGAAATTTTATGAAATACGGGTCGGTTAAATTGAATAAAGTAAATATTCTGCCAAATACTTTTAGCTGGGGAATGGGCATTGCAGTTTTTGATTCGATAGGAATGAAAATCGATACCACCGATACTTTCTGGTACGGAGACAATCCGCAGAGGTCTCACGAATTAGCCGCTTTGATAAATTCAATTCCGCATGGAAAAATTGTTGCCATGTGCGCAATTGATGATGCAAGTTCAAATTTAACTTTGGAATTGCGCGAAGCTATCAAGTCTTTAGGAAGTACGCTAGTCGATAATATCGGCTTCAGAAATCCCTGGTTATTGATTGCTAAGAAAGGAGCGAAACCTGGCAATGTGATCGAGAAATTAGAACCCTCTTCATATCAAAACATTTTAACCGCAGAAAAATTATTTGTCTGGAAAAATGAATATGGAAAAATGACGACCGAAGTTACCGGCCCGGTTGCGCGCTGGAAAGAAGCAAAAGTTGATGCAATGCTTCCTGGCGATTCGAAAATTAATTTCTTTGCATTGGGATTAAAACAAGATGGTGGAATTGATACTCTTTTGTTAAAGTCTAACAATGGAAGCATTCCGCTAAGCAATATATCCTCTAAAAAATATTCGGGATTAAAATTTGTGAACGATCTCCATTTGTCCAAAGATGGCAGGTCGCCGGCGCTTTCAAGTTTTTCTGTTGATTACGTGGGTGTACCTGAACTCGGCACAAACTATCAAACAGTTTGGTTAAACCGGAACACCGTAACACAGGGAGAACAAGCGACTCTTTCATTCTATGTTTATAATGCGGGTGAATCAAGGGCTGACAGTTTCAAAGTACGGGTCGAGGTTGTAAACACGGATAATTCGCGGGAGAAGATATTTGAACAAATGATAGATTCGCTCGGTGCCGAAAAGAGAAAATTTTTTCAAGTAAGTTATAACACAGCTTCTTCCGCCGGAGATAAAAATTTCTATATAACAATTGACCCGGACAATAAAATTCTTGAACTATACAAAGACAATAATTTGTATTCGGTGCATTTTTTTGTGAACGCGAATAAAGCTCCAGCTTCAATCCAGCTTACGTTTGACGGTAACGATATTATTAACGGTGATTATATTTCGCCGGATCCAAACATTAAAATTGAATTGAATGACCTATCACAGATTCCGATTACTGACACGAGCCACATTCAATTGTATCTTAACAGCAAAAGACTTTCTCTAAACGGTAAGGATATTAGTTATTCCTTTTCAAATAATAATCCAAAGTTTATTGTTAATTACAAACCAAAGTTGGGTGACGGGACTTATATGTTGAAAGTTTTGGGTACGAATGCTACCGGGCAGGAAATCGATTCTGCAGGCGTTGTAAGAAAATTTATCGTATCGAATCAGACACAGCTGCTGTATGTTTATAACTACCCCAATCCGTTTTCAAGTTTAACGTTTTTTACTTTCAAGCTGACGCAAATTCCGGATGAACTTAAAATAAGAATCTTCACTGTTAATGGAAGAATGATTAAGGAATTGGTTGTGCTGTCAGCGAATCTTAATTATGATTTTAACAGAATTGAGTGGGACGGAAGAGATAAAGACGGTGATCTGGTTGCAAACGGTGTGTATTTGTACAAAATAATTATGAAAAAGGGGATCGAGACAATTCAAGCAACACAGAAATTGACAATAATCAGATAGAAATCTTGAATTCATCATTACAGCATTTAAGGCTCATATTAATTAATCCGCCTTACGCAAGGATTGATCGACCGTGAAAAATAAAAATTGTAAAACAAGTAATTTCTTCCAAACAACAAAAATTCGTTTGTCGTGCCCAAATCTTGCTCAGCATCAGTTAATTAAACGACAGTTCATAGAAAACATAATTATGAGAATATTGTAAATTGTCTCGTACTTTTTTTTATTCCAAAGTGAAGACCTCGTATGAGTTCTCGAGTCGATAATGCCGGACAAACATTTCGAACATAGTACTGCGTACAACGCATAAAATGTTGCCTGCAAAGCTATGCCGATCTTCAATTATTTGTGAAGCGACCGGTTCAAGTCCTTTACCGTTCAATTCGAGCGGACCAATTTCATCAATTATAAGCCAATCTAATCTTTTGTAAAAACACGCCGAAAGAACATTCCGCGCCCAGAGCAAAACATCCCCGCTGAAATTATACTTACCAATTTTAACAGTATCGGTCGACCCAGCAACTTCGAGTTGTCTTAAAGTCTTTGTGCCAATATGGTAAATGAATCTTTTACCTTCTACCACAGGCTGGAAAATCCCATCGATATTTTTTTGTGCTAACGCCCACTGCATTAGTCGCGTTGTCTTGCCGGTTTTTATTTCACCACTATAAATGAAAATTTTTTCCATATACTTAATTTTTATTCGAAACTTCAACACGCTAAACTTAAATAATTTCCGATAAATCCATCTTTATTTTCTCCTCACTTATTTTTATAATTGAAACCGAATTTTATTGTTTTTCTTAGAATTAAGACTGAAAAAGAGTTGAGAAACAGATCCTTCTAATAAATGCTTCTTTTTACCACAAAAAGCTGTTGTCATTTGTGAAATTAACTCTGATCGGTGGCAAGAAATTTGAAAAGATTGGACAATTCAATTTTAAAAAAACGTTGTATGAATTAGAAAAAAAATTCAATGAAGATAAAAGTAATTAGTCAAAAATGTACCGGTGAGAATCAAAAAAATATCTGCTCAATCTGTGCTTTATTTATCTATTAAAAATTACTTTTGTCGTAATGTCAAATTAACGCACAACAGGTTCTAATTACTATAGAGGATCAAATGGAACGAAGAAAAATTACAATAGACGGAAATGAGGCAGCTGCGCATGTGGCTTATAGAGTGAGCGAGGTTATCGCGATTTATCCGATTACGCCGTCTTCAACTATGGGTGAATTGTCGGATGCATGGTCTGCGCGACAGATAAAAAATATTTGGGGAACCGTCCCAACTGTTTCGGAACTGCAAAGTGAAGGCGGAGCTTCGGGAGCTGTTCACGGTGCTTTACAGAGCGGGGCTTTAACAACCACTTTTACTGCATCGCAAGGTTTGCTGTTAATGATTCCCAATATGTACAAAATTGCCGGTGAACTTACGCCGACAGTTTTTCATGTTAGTGCACGTTCGATTGCTGCGTCGGCATTATCAATTTTCGGTGATCATTCAGATGTTATGTCTACACGTCAAACCGGCTTCGGTTTGATTTGTTCTAATTCGGTTCAGGAAGCAACAGACACGGCTTTGATTGCTCATAGAGCAAGTTTGGAATCGCGAATTCCATTCATTCATTTTTTTGACGGGTTCAGAACCTCGGCAGAAGTAATGAAGATTGAAGAGTTGAGCGACGACGACATCAGAGCGATGATTGATAATGATAAAGTAAACGAATTTAAGAAACGTGCTCTTAATCCCGAACATCCTGTAATTCGCGGTACTGCACAGAATCCCGATGTATATTTCCAGGGCAGAGAGACAGTAAATAAATTTTATAATGCATGCCCCGAGATTGTGCAAAGTGCTATGGATGAATTTGCGAAGATCACCGGAAGGCAGTATAAGTTGTTCGATTACTACGGTGCACCGGATGCAAAACGAATTATTGTAATGATGGGTTCCGGTGCAGAAGCCGCTCAAGAAACTGTTGATTATCTCGCTTCGAGAAATGAAGAAAAAATTGGCGTATTGAAAGTAAGATTATACAGACCGTTTTCAGCAAAACATTTATTAGCAGCACTGCCGCAAACTGTAGAGAAGATTGCAGTTTTAGATAGAACCAAAGAACCGGGATCGCTTGGCGAACCGTTGTACTTAGATATTGTTTCTGCTGTTTCAGAAGCAATGAATTCCAGCAAACCTCCTTTGGCTAAAATGCCAAAGATTGTCGGAGGACGTTACGGCCTGTCTTCAAAAGAATTTACGCCAGCAATGGTAAAAGCTGTATTCGATAATTTGAAATTAGAAGAACCGAAAAATCATTTTACGGTGGGAATAATTGATGATGTAACATTCACCAATCTGGAAGTAGATGAAAATTTTGTTACCGAAGGCGATGAAGTTGTACGATGTCTTTTCTACGGACTCGGTGCAGACGGAACGGTAGGCGCTAATAAGAACTCGATTAAAATCATAGGTGAAGAAACAGACAATTATGCACAAGGCTATTTTGTTTACGACTCGAAAAAATCCGGTACAACTACTGTTTCTCATTTAAGATTTGGAAGAAAGCCAATTCATTCGTCGTATTTAATACAATCTGCAAAGTTCGTCGGTTGTCACACATTCGGACTGCTTGAAAAATTTGACGTACTCGGCAACATCGACTATGGCGGAACTTTTTTGCTTAACAGTCCATATGCAACTGAAGAAACGTGGGACAAACTGCCGAACAAAGTGCAACGGCAAATCATCGATAAGAAATTGAATTTTTATGTTATTGACGGTTACGCGGTAGCAAACAAAACCGGAATGGGAAGCAGAGTAAATACAATAATGCAAACGTGCTTCTTTGCAATCTCTGGAATACTTCCGAAAGATGAAGCGATTGAACAGATCAAAAAATCGATCAAGAAAACGTACGGCGCTAAAGGGGAAGAGATTGTAAAAAAGAATTTCGAAGCGGTTGATCAAACTCTTGACAATTTATTTAAAATTGATGTTCCGGCAAAAGTAACGAGCTCAATCGAAATTCCCCCGGTAGTTTCTCACGATGCACCGGATTATGTACGCAGTGTACTTGCAAAAATTATTGAAGGTAAAGGTGATCGGGTTAAAGTTAGCGAGATGCCGGTTGATGGAACATTTCCTTCCGCTACAACGCGGTGGGAGAAGCGTAACATTGCGCTCGAAGTTCCGCAGTGGGATTCAGAATGGTGTATTCAATGCGGAAAATGCGCGCTGGTTTGTCCGCACGCTGCAATCAGAATTAAGGTTTACGACAAACAATTCTTGAAAGACGCTCCAGCAACATTTAAATGGATGAATGCAAAAGGAAAAGAATTCCCGGAAGGATATTCCTATACAATTCAAGTTGCTGTTGAAGATTGTACGGGATGCGAATTGTGCTACGAAGTTTGCCCGGCGAAAAACAAAAAAGAAACGCGTTTGAAAGCTCTCAACATGGTTCCGCAAATTCCGATCCGAGAACAAGAAAGAATTAATTATGATTACTTTTTGAACTTACCGGAAATAGACAGACGGCTTGTTAACACCGGTCTTGTTAAGAGCAATCAATTGCTTGAACCGTTGTTTGAATACTCCGGTGCATGCTCGGGATGTGGTGAAACTCCTTACGTTAAACTTGTTTCGCAATTATTCGGCGATAGAGCAATGGTAGCCAATGCTACAGGTTGCTCATCAATCTACGGCGGAAATTTGCCTACAACACCGTGGGCAAAAAATAAAGAAGGACGCGGTCCGGCATGGTCTAACTCTCTTTTTGAAGACAATGCGGAATTTGGTTTCGGTATGCGTTTGGCAATCGATAAGCAATTTCAGTTTGCAAATGAACTTGTAGTAAAGTTCACCGATAAACTCGGCAAAGAATTTGTCGATGCAATAGTTCACGCAGATCAGCAAGATGAAGCAGGAATCTATGAACAAAGAGAACGTGTGAACGAATTAAAGAAAAAACTTTCCGGCATTAATTCTGTCGATGCTAAAAAATTATTGGAAGTTGCAGACTATCTGGTTAAGAAATCGGTTTGGATTATTGGTGGTGACGGATGGGCATATGATATTGGTTACGGTGGATTAGATCACGTTATTGCTTCCGGTAAGAACGTAAACATTTTGGTTCTTGATACCGAGGTGTATTCAAACACAGGCGGACAAATGTCGAAAGCTACCGGAATGGGCGCCGTTGCAAAATTTGCTGCAGCAGGCAAGCCGACTGCAAAGAAAGATCTAGCAATGATGGCAATGAATTACGGCAATGTTTACGTTGCTAAAGTTGCTATGGGTGCCAACGATGCTCAAACCATTCGCGCTTTTCTTGAAGCTGAAGCTTACAACGGTCCTTCGTTAATAATTGCTTACAGCCACTGTATTGCTCACGGTATCAATATGGCAAAAGGAATGGAGAGTCAGAAACTTGCTGTTGAAAGCGGTTACTGGCCTTTATTCAGATACAATCCCGATAGTTTGAAAGAAGGAAAGAATCCGCTTAAGCTTGATTCCAAAGCTCCAAAGATCAAACTGGAAGATTATATCTACAAAGAAACACGTTATAAGATGTTGACAAAATCTCATCCGGCAGAAGCACAGCATTTGCTTTCTGCTGCACAGGAAGATGTTCTGATGAGGTGGAAAATTTACGAGCAGATGGCGGGATTTGATTTTTCGAAAAACGGCGGCGTTGAAAAACTGGAAACCAAACATTGAAAAATAATTTTGAATAAATCACATTACGCAAGGTTTGATCTACAATGAAAAAATATAAACGTAAAACGAATATTTTTTCCGAAACGATTAAAATTCGTTTGTTAAGCACAAGCCTTGCGTAACATTGGTGAACAAAATCCGGAGTTAACATGAATCTATCGACCAGGTACATGGGACTAAATCTGAAGAATCCTATCGTTCCGTCAGCATCGCCGCTTTCACAGAATATCGATACTGTTAAAGCGTTGGAAGACGCCGGCGCTGCTGCTGTTGTTGTATATTCTTTGTTTGAAGAACAGGTTGTTCATGAATTCGGAGAATTAGATCATTACTTATCGGATCATACCGATAGTTATGCAGAAGCATCGAGCTACTTTCCGGCACCGGAACAATTTTATCTCGGTCCATACCAATACCTTGATCACATTGCCAGGCTGAAAGAATCCGTTGACATCCCGATCATCGGAAGTATCAATGGAGTCAGTAAAGGAGGATGGGTTAAATATGCACAGAACATTGAGCAAGCCGGTGCCAATGCATTGGAATTGAATATTTATTACATACCTACAAACCCAAACATACCCGGTTCAGAAATTGAAAAGATGTATATCGATACGTTAAAAGCCGTAAAGAGTAATGTTAAAATTCCGGTTGCAGTTAAGCTAAGCCCTTTCTTTTCTTCTATGTCGAACATGGCTAAAAAACTTGATGTAGCCGGTGCCGATGCGCTTGTGCTATTCAACAGGTTTTATCAGCCGGATTTTGATCTTGAGAAATTGGAAGTTGTTCCGAATTTAATGTTGAGTACAAACTGGGAAATGCGCTTACCATTAAGGTGGATTGCAATTCTTTATGGAAATGTTAAAGCAAGCATGGCTGCTACAAGCGGCATACATTCGCATCTTGATGCAATCAAAATCATTATGGCTGGCGGAGACGTTGCAATGATGTGTTCAGAATTATTATTAAACGGTGTAAGTAGAATTAAACAGATAGTCGAAGAAATGAAATTGTGGATGGAAGAAAATGAATATGAGTCGATTGAAATGATGAAAGGCAGCATGAGCCAAAAATCAATTGTGGAACCCGCTGCTTTCGAACGTGCGAATTATATGAAGCTTCTTCAAAGCTATAAAACTTTGCTCTAATAAGAGAGTACCTTGTGAAAGCCATCGAGTTAATGTAAGTTTAATGGCTTTTTCTTTTACTGCATCAATAAGCAAGTTTACATTCACTTCTTTATATTTGTTCAATATTAATAACCCGCCAAACTGTTAGATAGGCAGTGTGAATGCAAGAATTTTACCACAAGTTTTACACTCAGTACCTTGGTTATGATTTTGAAATGCTTGTATTTGGAAATTCAGGTTATCCGGTTGTTTTGTTTCCAACTTCGCTTGGAAGATACTATGAAACTAAAGATAGCGGTTTAATTTATTCTGCCGGGCTGCTTATTGACAGCGGAAAAATAAAAATTTATTGCCCGGATGGAATAGATTCGTGCAGCTGGTATAATTATTCAATTCATCCGGCAGATCGTGTAAAAACTCATATAGCTTATGAGCGCACGGTATTGAACGATGTTATCGAATTTGCAAAGTTTGAATGCGGCACTAAAAATGTTGCAGTTGCCGGCTGTAGTTTCGGGGGATATCATGCTCTAAACCTCGCGTTCAAGCATCCCGATAAAGTTAAATCTTTACTCTGCATGAGCGGTGAGTTCGACATTCATCAGTTTATTTTTGGCTATTACGATGACAACTGCTACTTTAATAATCCGACGGATTACGTACCAAATCTGACTGATCCCTGGTATCTCGATAGAATAAAAAAAATGTTGATTGTGTTTGGTACAGGTGAATGGGATGAATCGCTTGAAGATAACAGGGCAATGAGTGAAATACTTCGTTCCAAAGAAATTCCACATTTGTTCGATGTACGTCCGCATTCAGGGCATGACTGGGATTCATGGAGAAAAATGTTCCCGGATTATTTGTCACTTCTACTTGGCAGATTGGAAAACGAAAAAAATAAATAACTGCGAACAAAATGAGTTAAATAAACATTTTTGTGATTAGAACAAATGGAACGTTTTTTTGAAAACCGCAGTTTAGTTGAAATGATATTCATAAAAAAATTTTGAAAGGAAGTAAAATGAAAATTGGAATTCTCGGTTCGGGAAACGTGGGGCAGCAACTTGCAAACGGCTTCTTAAGAACCGGTCATGAAGTGAAGATAGGTACAAGAGATGTGAGCAAATTAAACGAGTGGCTAAAAAATGCCGGAGCGAGGGCAAGTATTGGATCGTTTAACGGGGCAGCCAGTTTTGGAGATGTGATTGTTCTAGCTACCTCTTGGGCTGGAATAGAAAACGCTATTGTACTTGCCGGTAAACAAAATTTCAAAAATAAAATTGTGATTGATGTAACAAATCCGCTGAACTTTTCAAATGGTGCCCCGCCAAAATTGGATTCAGCATTCGGGCATTCTGCAGGGGAAAAAATCCAATCGTGGTTGCCGGATTCAAAAGTGGTGAAAGCATTCAACACTATCAGCGCATTTATAATGGTGAACCCGAAATTAGAAGAAGGGAACCCGGATCTTGTGATTGCAGGCAACGAAGTCTCTGCTAAAAATGTTGTTTCAGATTTTGCGAAAAGTTTCGGCTGGAAGAACGTAATTGATATCGGCGACATTTCTAATTCATATCTTTTGGAAGCATTTGCAATGTTGTGGATTGTTTTCGGATTCAAGAATAATCATTGGACTCATGCGTTTAAACTACTTCTAAAATAAGTATTGATGGGAAAACTTACTGAAAATAGAATTGCGCTGATTACCGGTGCCAATAAAGGAATTGGTTACGAGATTGCAAATCAATTAGGGAAAAAGGGTTTTTACGTCATCGTCACTGCAAGAGACGAAAAACGGGGAATGAATGCCGTTCAAACTCTTTCTCAAAATGGAATCGATGCAGCATTCCTTCGGATGGATGTTAACGATTCCCGCAGTATTTCGAATGCCGCTAAATTGTTCCAGGTTAAGTACGATCATCTCGATGTTCTTGTGAACAATGCCGCTATTCTAATTGAATCAGGGAGTATTATCTCGATGAACCCTGAAATTTTAGAAGAGACTTTTCGAACGAATACTTTCGGACCTCTGATTGTAATACAAAATTTCTTAGAATTCATGAGCAAAGGAGGTAGGATAATAAACATTTCAAGTAGCGCCGGCTCACTTTCGGATATGACAAATTATTCTCCTGCTTACAGCATTTCCAAAACAGCTCTTAATGCTATCACCCGGCAATTTGCTGCGGAACTTTCCCGTAAAGAAATTTCTGTTAATTCAGTTTGCCCCGGTTGGGTTAGAACAGATATGGGCGGAAGAAACGCAACACGTTCTGTTGAGAAGGGCGCCGAAACTGCCGTATGGCTAGCAACGGATGCACCACATTTGCTCACCGGAAAATTTATACGCGATAAAAAAGAAATTAGCTGGTAAAGAAGGGTCCATAAACTATAACTTTTTAATTTTAGTTGTATTGTAGTTGTTCACCGATGTTGATTCGCTTCGATTACTTTATTACTTTTGCAGCGCAATTTTGGTACTGATTTTTTGTTCAACGCCGAAGTGGCGGAATTGGTAGACGCGCTGGACTCAAAATCCAGTGGGGCTCAAACCTCGTGCCGGTTCGAGTCCGGCCTTCGGTACACTGGTAAACCCGATTTGTTAACATCAAGAATCGGGTTTATTTGTTTCTGCAATTCTTTAATTTTGTTTCATCATTTTAGAATATTTCTATCTTGCTATGGAAGAAAACAATAAGGCAACAAAAGCGAAAAATTTTATTTATGAATTAATTGATGAAGATATTAAATCCAACCGGTGGAATGGAAAAACAATCTGCACGCGCTTTCCTCCTGAACCGAACGGCTATCTTCATATCGGTCATGCAAAATCAATCTGTTTGAATTACGGGATCGCAAGAGACTACAACGGTAAATTTAATCTTCGATTCGACGATACTAACCCAAGTAAAGAAGAACAAGAATATGTTGATTCTATAATTGAGGATGTTCGGTGGCTCGGTGGCGATTTTGAAGACCGCATTCTTTTCGGTTCGGATTATTTTGACAGCATGTACGGATGGGCTGTCGAGCTTATCAAAAAAGGCAAAGCATACGTAGATGACCAAACCGCCGAGGAGATAAGACAAACACGCGGCACACTAACCGAACCCGGAAAAGAAAGTTCTTACAGAAATAGAAGTATAAAAGAAAATCTGGATCTCTTCGATAGAATGCGTAATGGAGAATTTCCGAACGGCTCTAAAACTTTGCGTGCAAAGATTGACATGACTTCACCTAACATAAACTTGCGCGACCCGGTTATGTACCGTATTGTGCATGAAGACCATCATCGTCAGGGCAACAGGTGGTGTATATATCCCACTTACGATTGGGCTCACGGACTTGAGGATTCGATTGAAGGAATAACGCATTCTATTTGCACTTTGGAATTCGAGAATCATAGGCCGCTTTACGATTGGTTTTTGGATGAGCTTGGAATTCATCATCCCCGGCAAATAGAATTTGCACGTCTCAATCTTAATTATACTGTAATGAGCAAAAGAAAACTTCTTCAGCTTGTGAAAGAAGGTTACGTTGACGGATGGGACGATCCGCGTATGCCGACCGTGTGCGGTATAAGAAGAAGGGGATACACACCGCAGGCAATTCAGAATTTTGCAGAGATAATCGGCGTAGCAAAACGCGATGCGCTTACAGATATTGCTCTTCTTGAATATGCCATCCGCGATGATTTGAATAAACATGCCCAGCGTGCAATGGCTGTGCTTCGTCCGTTAAAAATTATAATAACAAATTATTCCGGTACTGTTGAAGAGCTGGATGCAGTTAACAATCCGGAAGATCCATCTATGGGACACCGGAAAATTCCATTTAGCAAAGAACTTTTTATTGAACAAACCGATTTTATGGAAAATCCGCCAAAAGGTTATCATAGATTAATACCGGGCGGAGAAGTAAGACTTCGTTATGCTTACATAATCAAATGTGAAGAAGTTCTTAGGAATGATAAAGGCGAAGTTGTTGAGTTAAGATGTTCTTACGATCCTGAAACTAAAAGCGGTTCGGGCACCAGCACTAAAAAAGTTAAAGGAACAATTCATTGGGTTTCTGCTAAACACGCCGTTAAAGCCGAAGTCAGACTGTATGATCGGCTGTTCAACGTAGAGAATCCCGGTGCAGAAGAGAACTGGCTCGAACATATTAATAAAAATTCTCTCGAAGTTATTTCAGGCGCATTAATAGAACCATTTCTTAAAGACTCAAAAAGCGGTGAAAGATTCCAGTTTGAACGGCACGGTTATTTTTGTGTTGATACAAAATACACTACCGGTGAAAAATTAGTGTTCAACAGAACTGTTACATTGAAAGATAGTTGGACCAAGAAATAATTCAGGGTAAAATATAGTTTCGAAACTTCAGCGGATTTTTTCTATAGCAGAATTAATACGTTCTATTACTTCATTATTGCCCAGAATCGCCAGAATATCGTACACACCAGGGCCAGTGCTCATTCCGGAAACTGCTAATCTGAGAGGATGTATTAGCTTGCCTACGCCGATGTTTAATTCCGTTGCAACTTGTTTTAAGGTGTGCTCGTAATCTTCTTTGGCTGGATTTTTAAGGAGATTGAATTTGTCTCGAAGTTTCATGATGTAAGATGCTGTTTCAGCTTTCCAATTTTTTTCGATGCTGGCAATTTCATATTCGCGCGGTCGTTCAAAAAAGTATGGCGACTTCGTTAAATATTCGTTGACAAAACTAACACGTTCTTTCATTGCTTCGATAACAGGTAAAAGGTAGTCGTTAGGATAATTGTGAATTGCGAATTTGGATTTGCGAATTTCATCTTGAAGCATTAGTAGTATTTCTTCGTTTGGTTTCTTGCGCAAATGTTCGGTATTCAGCCAGTTTAGTTTTTCCAGATCAAACACGGCTCCGGATTTGTTAACCTTTTCCAGAGAAAATTTATCAACTAGTTCATCCATGTAATAAAATTCTTGATCGTCGCCGGCATTCCAACCCAAAAGTGCAACAAAATTTACAAGTGCTTCGTGTACAAAACCTTTTTCGCGGTAATCCTCAACTGCAACATCACCTTGCCTTTTGCTGAGTTTCGACCTATCCGGATTTAATAAAAGGGGGAGATGTGCAAAGACCGGTTTACTCCATCCGAAATAATCATATATCAGAATGTGTTTTGGTGTTGAAGAAAGCCATTCTTCGCCGCGAATAACATGACTGATTTCCATGAAGTGATCATCAACAACGTTTGCTAAGTGGTATGTAGGGTAACCGTCGCCTTTTATAAGTACCTGGTCATCAACGTGATTACTGTCAAACTCTATTCTGCCGCGTATTATATCATCGAAAATTATTTTCTTATCTGGTTCAACATTTAATCTAATAACATGTTGCATACCGCCGGAAAGTTTTTCATTAATCTCTTTCTTGCTAAGAGAAAGACAATGCTTATCATATTTTGCTTGCGGTAGTTTGCGTTTTTGCTGCTCTTGGCGTAAAGCTTCTAAACGTTCCGGAGAGCAGAAACAGTAATACGCTTTGCCATTCAGAACTAACTGTAAGGCATATTCTCTGTAAAGTTCGAGTCGTTGCGATTGCAAGTAAGGGCCGAATTGTCCGCCGGTATCGGGCCCTTCGTCGTATTGGAGTCCGCACCATTTTAAAGAACTAATTAGTTTTTCAACTGCACCTTCTACATATCTATTGCGATCGGTATCTTCAATCCTTAAGATAAATTTGCCGTTGTTTTTGCGGGCGAACAGAAAATTATAAAGTGCAGTACGAAGCCCGCCCACATGTAAAAATCCGGTTGGACTTGGTGCAAAGCGGACACGAACGGAACTCACAAAAACTCCTTACGATAATTAATACAAATATATAAAATCTTGACAACACGGATGAATTGAAGAACTGCATCTTACTATTGGTAGAAAAATAAAAAGCCCGAACCGTTCCCGGGCTTGATGAATAAAAAATATTGGAAGAGTTACGAGATTGTATTAGTATAGTATTTAACTTTTTCGATGAACTCTTTACTATCTATTGGTTTCGGAATATAATCTGTTGCGCCTGCTTCGAGACATTTTTCGCGGTCACCCTTCATTGCGAAAGCCGTGAGAGCAATTATTGGAGTATCTTTGTAACCGGGTAATTCTCTGATTTTTTCTGTTGCTTCAAAACCATTCATAATCGGCATTTGCATATCCATCAAGATCAAATCGAATTTATCATCTTTAGCCATCTTCAAAGCATCTTCGCCATTTTCAACAACCACAACATTTTCAAAATTGTTCTTCTTCAAAAGCCGTGTTACAATTATTTGTGAATGTTTATAATCTTCTGCAAGCAAAATTTTAATAACGTTAATTTTATGAATAACTTCTTCTACCGGCGGAGGTGTTTCGTAACGGTTGATCATTGCATTAACCACTTCTGCAAGGTCCTCAATGTTTGTAGAGCGTTTCTCTAACAGCTCGTCGAACAAACCTTCAATTTTATAAAGATCATCTTTATAGTTTTCTTTACCGGTATAAATAATGATTGGAAGATGAGCAAAACGTTTCTCGGATTTTATGAGCTTAATTAACTCGAACCCGTTAGGCTGGGGCATATCCAGATCGATAATTGCAAGATCGATATCTTTGCCTTGAATTAAATCCATAACATTGGCAGATACATTTTCAGCAATGGGCACAAAGCCGGCTGTTTCAATTGCTTGTTTAACCAAATTCAGAGTCGGCATGTCATCATCAACACAAAGAACATTAGAGTCTTTCCTTAACTTATAATTTGTCAACACCTCAACAAGAAAATTGTAATTGATGGGTTTTACGAAGTACTCTACAGCGCCCATCATAAAAGCTTTTTGCTGTTCCGGCTCAATCGAGCAAACAATTACCGGGGTTTTTTTTGTTCTCGGATGATCGTGAATTCGTTTAAGAAGTTCCAGCCCGTTCATATTAGGCAATTCAATGTCAAGAATTATTGCAAGCAATTCTTCTTTCTCAATTGAATTGATTGCATGCGCTTCGGTACTTACTATTAAAGGAGAATAACCCCACTTATTCAAATAATTGCTCAGCAATTTTGAAGTTGCATAATCGTCTTCTATAACTAAAACCTTATTCTTAGACGAAGGTTTAGGTAATTGTGAGATATTGGTTTCTACATCAGACATCACTTCTCCGCTGATTGTGAATGTAAATGAATTGCCCTGACCCGCCGAACTTGTTGCATTTATATCTCCACCCATATAATTAATATATTTTTTTACCAAGGTCAAACTTAAGCCGGTAAGTGTAGAATTTTTGAACTCGTCAATTTTTGTTACAGTAAAAGGTTCGAATAAAATATCAAGAGATGTGCTCTTGAGAGGCCTACCGTTATTCGATATGGAAAACTTTATCTTATTATCCGGCAGTGTGGAAACTTTTAAAGTAACCTCGCCCTGTTGTGTCAGAATTATAGAAGCAAGAATTAAAGTTGTAAGAATATAACGCAGTTTTTGATCGTCAATCTCAATTGGCTTTGCAAGTTCCTTTTCGATAGCAACTGTGAATGAAATTTTTTTACCAAGTTTGCTCTTGAAAATTTCTACTATTTCGGAAATAAAGTTTACCAGTTCAATTTTGTTTAGCCTTGGCTGTGCACCGCCTATATCAGTCTTAGATAATTCATTAAGGTCGTTTACATTCAACAAAATACTTTGAGCGTTCTTTCTTATTGCGCTCACGTATTCCGAAATAGTTGCATTTTGATTTTCGCCGGCGAGAATTGAAGTATAGCCTATGATAGAATTCGCATTTGATTTCAACTCTGATGCCGTTTCGGATACAATCTTGGAGATCGGAGTAAAAGCCTTAAACGTTCCGCCTTTGCTTTGATACCATACATAAAGAACCATGTTGAGCAGCTGAAGAGCTTTCTCGAGCATTTCTTTTGAGCTCTGAGTGTAAGCAGATTTTCTTGCGATTTTAAGAAGAAACTTTTCGTTATTGTTGATCGGAATTAAACTGCAGCTTTCAAAGTTTAATGAATCAGAAATCTGGATTTCGCAATTAGGATTAATCTCCAGCTTTAGATCAATATTTTGATTCAGGTTTTTACAAACCTTGCAGTTCGGAGAAACGCCGTGCTGAAAGGTTTTTCGTGCGGAATTTGATCTGCCTGCAACGTTTAAAATGTTATTATTGCTTACACCAAACAAAATAACCGCATGTAAATCAAATTCATTGACAAGAAAATTGCAGAGTTCATCCGGGAAAAAGTCGTCACCCCGTTGTGCGTATTCCGCAAGCTCATTCAGCCGGCAAAGAAAATCTAGTTTAGCCCCTATCAAATTCTTTCTCTTATAGTTTTCAGACGCAATTTAATATCTATAACTTGTTTGTAATTATAAGAATTTTATTAAAGACTTGAAACTGGCGGTGCGTAGTTAGAC
>CAZQQC010000021.1:23345-32657 GCA_964595365.1 uncultured Melioribacter sp. | reverse complement strand
TATTGGTGCTTCGCCTTCAATGATCAAAAACTTTAGCCTTTCATCTTCCCCTGTAAAGTAACGTCATAGTTACCTAACTGTGTTTCTTTCGGTTCCGGCAGTTTTCTTGGAATTGTAAAACTGAAAGTTGTTCCTTCACCTACTTTACTTTCGATCTCTAGTTGTCCTTTGTGCTTTCTTATGAATTCTTTGCAAAGAGTTAATCCCAGCCCGGTTCCATTTTCCTTTGCTGTACCGGCAGTTGAAAAACTTGAATTAGCTTCAAGCAGTTTCTGAATATTCTTTTCGGGTATTCCTACACCGTTATCTGCCACAAAAAACTTGTATATATCTTCGGATTCTTTGCAAAATATTTTTACGTATCCACCTGCGTGTGTGAATTTTATTGCATTGCCAACCAGATTCAGAATTATCGAATACAGCATATTTTCATCTGCGCATAATTCGGAACCCGGGCTAAGTTCGTTTATAAGTTGAATTTGCTTTTTCAATGCTGCAACATGCAAAAGCTTAAAAACTTTTTCTACAAGTATTCCGGTAGAGATTTTTTGGGGCTCGAATGCAATTTTACCGTTCTGAATACGTGACCATTCAAGCAAGTTGTTTAGTAACGTGGTTGCCGATCTCGCAATTTCTGAAATGGAATCTGCAAACTCCAAAATTTCTTCTTTGCTTAAGTCATTTATTTCGGCTGAAAGTATCTCGGCATAACCTAATAGTCCGTTTATAGGCGCTCTTAGGTCGTGACCGATGATTGAAAAAAATTTATCCTTGGTTGCATTAAGCAGTTTCAACTCTTCGGTTATTTTTTTTACCTGCAGCTCGGCAGTCTTCTGAACCGTGATATCCCGAAGAATTATAACGGCTTCGTTATAGCTTCTGAAAAGAAGTCTTGACTCGAAGAATTTTTTTTCTCCGAAATGATCCAGCTGGAAATCGAAAAATTGTTGATCGGCTGAACGAAGTACTTCTTTAATTCTAAGCTGAATTTCGTCTGTAATATCTTGTGAAAAGATCTCCGATAAATAAAGTCCGGCAATATTTTCAATTGAGGGGAAAAATTTTTTATAACTGTTTTTGTGTTCTAGTATAATTCCTTCGCCCGACACAACAAAAATGAAATCCGGTATTGCCTTTAGAATCGAACTGTCGTTCGAATGAATGTCGTCCAAAATTTTATTGATGAAATTTCCCTGTTGGATTTCTTCAACAATGCAATCGAAATTGGTTTTG
Organism: uncultured Melioribacter sp.; assembly: GCA_964595365.1. Taxonomy (GTDB): domain Bacteria; phylum Bacteroidota; class Ignavibacteria; order Ignavibacteriales; family Melioribacteraceae; genus Fen-1258. Next base: position 31,424 of record CAZQQC010000021.1, on the reverse strand, counting down.
AATGCGCCGGAAGAAAAACTTCCTGTTAATGCCGAAAGCTCGTTATGTTTTCTAATTGCGGTCATACTTAGCTGTACCGGCAAACACATTTTTAGTATTGAAATCTGTTTCGTCTTCATCAGCCGATGGAAGTATAAAACTGAACCTGGTTCCTTCGTTTTCTTTGCTTTCCACGCTGATCGCCCCTTTTTGTCTTTCTATCATTTCTTTGCAAAGTATTAATCCTAAACCCGTACCCTTTTCTTGTTCGGTGCCGGGTGTAGTATGTATGCTTTCGATTTTAAAAATCTTTTCCAGCGTTTTTTTACTCATCCCGATACCTGTATCAGCAATACTTATTTCATGAAAGATATTCATTGGTCTGGAGCTAATTGTAATTTTACCGCCCCGGGGTGTAAACTTTATAGCGTTTGAAAGTAAATTTTCTATGACGGAGTTGATCATCATCTCATCGGCAAAAACTGAAGCGTTAATGTCTGTATTGTTTATTATAGATATATCTTTATTGTGTGCATTAGCGCTTACAAGGCTGGTTGCGTATAGAACAATTTCATAAAGGTTGAGCTTGATTATTTCACATTTCATCCGTCCATTTTGTAAGCGCGACCAATCGAGCAGGTTCTTTGTCAAATTATATATATTTATAACGGTTGTACGAATATTCATAATATATTCTTTGATTTCAGGAAGACTGAGGCCGTCAAAATCGTCTACCAGCAAATCCATGTAGCCCGCTAATCCGCTGAACGGACTCTTAAGATCGTGGGCTAAAATCGAGAAGAATTTGTCTTTGGAAGCATTCAATTCTTTTAACTCTAATTCTGATTGGGCAAGTTGTGCACTCAAAATATTCAGTTCCGCAGATCGTTCTTCAAGAAGATCCTTGCTGAATTGCAGCTCTTCCAATTTTTGACTGATATCGTCGTATCTCAGATTAGCAATTGCATTGTTGTTGATGATCAATAAATATTTATTTTTAAGTACTTCTTTTACAATTGCCTCAGCCGGTAAGAAAGTATCGTTTTTCTGTTTTAAATAGACGGGTCTCCAATTTTTAGCGGTAACAAATTCGCTTAATTCAATAGGAGCGTAATTATTTTGTTTTATTAAAAAGTGTGTGATATACTTTCCCACCAATTCTTCTTTTGTCGATCCCAATAAACTGCAGCAGCTATCATTTATATCTTCGACAATACCTTGCTCGTTGTACATAATTATTCCATCAGGGATACAATCAAAAAGTGCTTTAAGAACCGCTGCGGATATTTTTGAGTCCGATTTTGCCCTGTTTCTTTTTGTATGCTTATTTTTCAATCTGCCCCCCGAATTATTTTGGAACAGCAGTAATTTTTTTTGAAAAAATATAGTCCATCAATTAATGCCAACTTTTTTCTACAAAACGGTTGCAAGTAAAATGCAATCTCCTGAATGTATTGTCGAAAGTTCCTATCCTTTTTTGATAGGCTGAGTCCGGAAAAAACACAACTAATCGGGGAATGCGAGTATAATGATACTGCAATCCGATTGTGAGAGGATAAAATCATTCTATGTCATCTGGTTAGATTGATTTATGGAATTATTTTTTACAAATCGATTTGAAAACTCTTTTGCATAATTATTTCGATTTTATGTAATGAATTGATATACTTTGAGGAATAGAAAACAACAGGCAAGCATTGAGTTTACTACATTATTACTTATGAGCAGATGTTAAACAAGGTTTGATCTTGGCAAACGGATTTTTGTTGTTTTAGAGAAGATACTCGTTTTGCCATTTTAATTTTTCACGGTCGATTGAACCTTGCGCAAGGTGAGTTATAAACTTTTTGAGCCTGTGTTATTATGCCCATGTGAACTATCCACTTAAATAATTCTTGTTTTTTACGATAATAATAAAAAGGATTTTTGAAACAACCGGCAAAAACTGTGGTTCTGGTTAGCATAAATACAAGTAACGATATGTGCGAAGTTGAATTAATCCATAAGCTGAAAACCGTGAATGTGAAGAAGTATCGGCGCTCAAGAAAAAATTCTTTTTCTCACTTTTTCATTTTTACTTTGATTCTTAAAGGGTTGTTGACCCTATTGGGCAAAACATTACTTGTAAAAAAATAATTTCGTTATCCTTTCGTAATGTGAACAACGGAGTGATATTACACTCCAGCCTGAATCGCACATGCTTTCTGTAGGAAATTTCTTATTTCTATCCTGCGGCAGCTTTGCCGGGTGTTTAGACAGAATTTAAACCGTCCGGTTCGATATAAACAATTAGTCGCTCCAACCGATAATAGAATGATAATAATTAAATTGTAAGGAGAGAGCATGGGTAATGAACAACATGAAAAAGTTGAATCATCCGAAATCCTTCAATTGGTAAGCTTCAAAATTGGAAATGAAGAGTTTGGTGTTAACATTTTAAATGTTCAGGAAATCAATAAGATGACTCAAATTACCAAAGTGCCGAATGCACCGGACTTTGTTGAAGGCGTCATTAATCTACGGGGCAAAATAATTCCCGTAATTGATCTTCGCACCAGACTTAAGCTGGATAAAAAAGAACACGACAAAGATACACGCATTATTGTGGTTGAGATAAGTAATAAAACAGTGGGATTTATTGTAGATGCCGTAAGAGAAGTACTGAGGGTTCCTGTAAGCATTACCGAAGCTCCGCCAGAAATTGTTACAGGGATCGATTCCGAATTTATCAAATCGGTTGGAAAATTAGATGATCGTTTGCTGATTCTAATAGACCTTAACAAGATTATTACCAATGTAGAAAAACAAGAACTGGAAAATGTTAACTGAACGAAGCGATAGTTTTTTAAGTCTATCGGTCACGTTGTAAATTTGCGTTTACACTAAAATCTTGAAGAAAAAATACGATAATCAAAGAAAAAAATTGAACTCATGGAGGAGGCCGGAATGAAATCGAAAAAATGGTTTAGGAAAATATATTTGATGATAAGTGTATGCGTACTTCTCTTTGCGGTTGTGTTGAATGCAAAAAATTATGCAGCCACGGGTGAAGAAGAATACGCAGTTGCTGTTGAAAAACCGCCGACACCTATAGGCGGAATGGAGGCAATTGTTAAGAAAATAGTCTATCCCGATATGGCCATAAGAATGAGAGTCGAAGGGAAAGTTTATGTCCTGATTTATCTAAACGAGAATGGAGAAGTAGACGATGTGAAAGTTGTAAAAGGAATTGGCGGCGGATGCGACGAAGAAGCAGTTAAAGCAATAAAGAAAACAAAATTTACGCCGGGAATGAATAAAGGTGCTGCGGTAAAGACAAAGCTTGCACTTGCCTTAACATTTAAACTGGCTAATTAGACTTTGTAGTATGAACCGGAAAATATCTGTTGTGCAAAATTTTAATGCACACAACGTTTTCAAAGATGGTTGTTAACGTATAGTTCTTAATTTGCAGTGTGTTTGTCTGAATACTACTTTTTTAAAAGTAGACTGCCGATATCACAGAATAAATTAAACCGGCAGTCAGGTTTTCATAGATTATTATTTTGTAAAACTTCTTTTGAGACAAAAGCACAAAAATTCAAATAATGGTATTGTTCAACATATAGTTGCGAGTGCGCCATGCTTAATATAAGATTCAAAGACATAAAGCTTGTAAGAAAAATTCAAATTTCAATTCTTGTTATAGCAAGCGTCTCTACAGTTATTGCCACAATTGCTCTTATCCAAATGTTTCGTGTCGAAGACCAGAAGAGGGAATTGAACGAAGTTTATTTTCAGCCAAAACAAGAAATTTATAAACTGTATTATAATTTCAGAAGCATTCAGTATGCTTGCATGAAATTTGCGATTTCGGGTTTTGAGTCTTCCTCGCAGGAAAACATAAAATATGTTCAAGCAAAAAAAAGTGAGATAGACAGCACATTCAAGCATTTTTTGAAACTCACTCTTAATGATGAACTTAGCCGCAGCATTGAAGCCACTCAAAAGGTATGGGTAGAATATAAAAATGTAGTTGTTGATGCAATCATTAGCGCCGGCTTAATGAACGATAAAGAAATGGCTACGGTAATTTCAACTACTTCCGGAGAAGAAATTGCCAATAAAGTTCACGCGCAATTCCGCAATGCTGAAAAATTCTTAGATAACTTTGGTGCCAATATAAATACGAAAATAGGAGAAGATTTATCCCGGTCAAGAATTATTATATTATTTGGAATGATTGCCGGCGCAGTTGTAAGCTCATTTGTAGTATTTAAAATTGCTCCGGGCATTACAAAGCCGGTTAACAAATTTAAGCACGTAATAAATTCATTTGCGTCGGGAAATTACGAGGTTGATTTAACAGCCGAATCAAAAGATGAATTTGGCGAGATGACTGAAATGCTCGTTCAATTGAAGAATGCACAAAAAGAAAAAATACTTGCAGCAAGCAAAATAGCCAACGGGGTGTTTGAGAAAGTGAATGCTGCTTCCGAACATGATGAACTTGCACACACATTCAACCGGGAAATTGATACACTTACCATGTTGACCAACGAGGTAAATTCGTTTACACAAGCTACAAGCAAAGGCGATTTATCAATCCGCGGCAGAGTAGATAAATTCAACGGCGGTTTCAAAATGATTCTCGACGGTATAAACAAAACATTGGATTCTGTAATACTTCCTATTAAAGAAGGCTCCGATATATTGGCTGTAATGGCTACTGGCGATTTAACCCGGAGAGTGAAAGGAGATTACAACGGTGATCTAAAATTAATCCAAGACAGCATCAATAAAGTTGCAGATTCGTTGGCAGAAGCGTTGAGCGAAGTAAGCGAAGCAGTTTCTTCAACTGCAAGTGCGGCTAACCAGATTTCTTCGAGTTCCGAGGAGATGGCTGCCGGTTCTCAAGAACAGGCTGCTCAAACCGCAGAAATTGCAGGCTCGATTGAAGAGATGACAAAGACAATTATGGATAATACAAAAAATGCTTCCTATGCTGCCGAAACCGCAAAACAAGCAGGCAGTAAAGCTCAAAGAGGCGGCCAAGTTGTTAATCAAACTATTGAAGGAATGAATAGAATAAGCAAAGTTGTTGAAAAATCTGCAGAGACTGTTTTTACACTGGGAAAGAACAGCGACAAGATCGGAGAAATTATTCAAGTAATTGATGACATTGCAGATCAGACAAATCTTTTGGCTTTGAATGCTGCAATAGAAGCTGCACGCGCAGGAGAGCAGGGACGTGGATTTGCCGTAGTAGCCGATGAAGTTCGTAAACTTGCAGAAAGAACAACCAAAGCAACAAAAGAAATTGCCAATATGATAAAGCAAATTCAAAAAGATACTCACGATGCCGTTCTCTCTATCAAAGAAGGAACGGACGAAGTTAATAAAGGTAAGCAATTAGCAAATGAAGCAGGGACGGTCTTAAATGAAATTATAGAAGTTGCTCAGAAAGCCAGCGATACTTCGGTTCAAGTTGCCGCTGCAAGCGAAGAACAATCTGCCGCATCGGAACTTATCAGTAAAAATATTGAGAGCATAAACAATGTTACGATGGAAACTACTGCGGGCATTCATCAAATTGCGCGGGCATCCGAAGATCTCAGCCGGTTAACTATTAAACTGCAAGAAATGGTTGCAAAGTTTAAGTTAATGAATGACTCCCGCAAGTATCAATTTGAAAAAGGGAACGGACACGCTAAAGTACTGGCAAGTTAAAAATCAAAGCACGATTAAAAGTTTTACTTTCTCTACTTATTGCCAATTCAGAAAAGAATTATTAGCTTTTATTGTATTATTCAAAAAAGCTCCACTCTATTTATGGAAAATTTTGTACAGACCAATAAGCTAATACTTCTTGGAAAGCTAACTGCAAGTTTAGTACATGAAATTCGCAATCCGCTCTCCGCTATCAAATTGAACCTGGATTACATGACCATGGCAAAAGATGATCTGCCGGAAGATATAAGAGAAATTGTTTCGGAATCGCTGGATGCTTTTGAACAGGTTAGCTTTTTAATTGAAGACATATTGGATTTTACCCGTAAACCAACTACCAAGCAGCACCGGGTCGACCTTGATAATGTTACGGACCGTTGTTTGAAAATTATTTCCGTTAGTGCGCGGTTAAAAGGCTTGACAATAGAAAGAGAAATAGAAGCGAATCTTCCTCTGCTAAATATCAACAAAAATAAGATGATGCAAATTTTTCTTAACCTTTTGAATAACGCCGTTGAAGCGTCGGATGAAAAAGAAAAAATTATTGTGAGAGCTTACTCTAAAAATAACCCCGATAAAAAAAACGTTATATGGGAAGTTCAGGATTTTGGCTGCGGTATAAAGGAACAGGACAAAGAAAAAATTTTAGGTGATTATTTTACAACCAAAGCCCATGGGCACGGAATTGGTTTGGGCGTTTGTAAAATGCTGGCAGACGAGCTTACCTCTGAACTGACCTTTAACTCTATGACCGGTAAAGGTTCGACGTTTACGGTTAAGTTCAAAGAAAACTGTATCATTAGTTAACGGAGGAGTTGATTTTAATGTCGGCTAGAATTCTAGTTGTTGATGATGACGATCTGGTTGCCGGATCTCTAAAGAAAGTATTAAGCAAACTTAATTACAGTGTCGAGATTTGTCTTCGTGCCTCGGAAATTGAAGATATGATTTTTGATTTTCAGCCGGATGTGATCTTGCTGGATATCTATTTAACAACTCATAACGGAATAGATGTACTTAAATCTCTCAAAAAAAAATATGCACCCATTCCTGTAATTATGATAACCGGTTATGCAGATGTTAAAATTGCGGTTACGGCAATAAAAGCCGGCGCTTTCGATTTTCTTCTTAAGCCGATCGATTTAGATCAGCTTAAATCGGTACTTGATAAAGCTGTAGAAAATATAAGATTGAAATTCGAAGTCAGCAAACTCCATTCGCTTCTCGAAGACAATGAATTGACAAGAGAGTTCTTTGGAAAGAGTTCAAAGATACAACGTATAGTTGCCTCCGTAGAAAAACTTTCCAAAAGCGGAGATACAACAATTTTGTTAGAAGGAGAAAGCGGAACCGGTAAAGAAGTTTTTGCGAAGTTTATCCATCAGAAAAGTCCGCGGAAAACTGCTCCTTTTATTACTATCAACTGTGCTACCATACCTAAAGATCTGGCAGAGAGTGAATTGTTCGGTTATGAGAAAGGAGCGTTTACAGGTGCATCCACAAAAACTAAACTTGGTAAATTTGAACTTGCCGATGGAGGAACAATTCTGCTGGATGAAATTGGGGAACTTACGTTAGACCTTCAAGTGAAGTTACTGCGCGTTCTCCAGGAGAAACGATTTTACCGCCTGGGAGGAGAAAAAGAAGTCTCTGTGAATGTAAGAGTTCTTGCGGCAACAAATAAAAATTTGGAAGAAGAAGTATCTCGCGGAACTTTCAGAGAAGATTTATACTACAGATTGAACGTAGCCAAATTTACGATTCCGTCTCTGCGTGAAAGGAAGGAAGATGTTGTTTTCATAGCGTATTCATTCCTGAATGAGTTCTCTCAAAAATTCGGTAAAACTATTCACGGAATTGATACTTCGGGAATAGATCTGCTGAAATCATATTATTGGAAAGGAAATATCCGCGAACTTAAAAACGTTATGGAACGCGTTGTTCTTCTTTCCGAAGAAGAAGAATTAACGGAGAGTCATTTTTCATTTTTGATTGATAAAAAAAATGTAGTGGAAACAGAAGATGATAAATTTATTCTTCAAATTCCTGCCAAAGGCATTAAGATAGATATGGTATTGAAAACTCTTATACTAAAAACTCTTGCCATAACTAAGGGGAATCAAGTTAAGGCGGCAAAAGTGTTAGGACTCTCGCGCTCGAAATTAAGGTATAGGATGGAACAGCTTGGTATCGAAATAACCAAAAGTGTGAGTTGAATCTGGCGGAATGTTGCCCTTCACTATAAATGAACAACCCGTCGCAACCTGCCCTTCTCCGCCTCTAGCGGATTAGGCCGGTGGGCCAGAGAGGTATCAAATCAGAATCCGAACTAAACTAAAATAAATAAAAAGTGAAAGGAGGTAAAGAAAAGAATTCTATTTCAAGAATGCA
>CAZQQC010000021.1:0-23245 GCA_964595365.1 uncultured Melioribacter sp. | reverse complement strand
CTATTTCAAGAATGCAGTATAAAAAAATGCCACCTTTTTGCTTGCAGTGCCATCTTTGAGAAGTGCTTATCACTTTGTAAGGACCATCTTCTTAACTGATTGATAATTGCCAGCGGTTAATTTGCAAACATAAGTTCCGCTTGAGAGTTTAGACGCATCAAACTCCGCTTCAAATGTGCCGGCAGGTTTCATTTCATTTACCAAAGTTGAAACTTCCCTCCCGAGTATATCGTAGATCTTTAACGTAACAAAATTAGCTTCCGGCAGTGAGTAAGAAATCTTTGTTGATGGGTTAAAAGGATTCGGGTAGTTCTGATTTAGTGAATAGCTTCCTGGAACAGATTCTTCGACATAATTCTTTTTTAACAACATTGCTTTGTTACCATTATTATTTGCAACTATACTTGCTTGCGGTGGGGGTGTGTTGACAATTATCAAAGATATTCTTGTCAAGGTATAATTCGTTCACCTAAAATTTTTATACTTCGCTTCGTAATAATCGCATTCTTCATCAAAGAACTAAGTAATTGGTTTTAAGTCGAAAAAAACTTCTAGAAATGATGAATCTCGCGCCGCCGCAACCCTGCAAGGCGGAGCGGGATTAAATTTAGAACTAGTCCCTGTGAGTCGGCTTGTTTACTATCTTAATAACCGGGCTGTAGTGAGCCTAATCATTTCCGAACTTTCCTCGATAATAAACCAACGTTTCGTTGGGTAATCCGGAATACAAGTCTACTGTTTCAGAAACGAAACTAGATAACTATGCTTAATTAAAATATGACCTGCAGTTTACACTTGGCTAATATTGCTCAAACTCAATCTGTAAGCTTGACTAAGCTATGAGAAATCCGCCGGTTATAGCGGCACATTATTTGTTTTTATTTAAAATAAAACTACGAGAGCAGAATTATGGCAAATAAAGTTGGTAAGAAACAAATAAGTATGAATTTGGAAAACCTTGTCAACGAAACGCCCGAGAAAAAAATAGAATTTCTAAATGCATTAACCGCCGAAACAGCTAACGATTCTTACATTAGAATAATTACAGAATTACTTGCAGATGAAGACAAAGGTGTTCGCAATGCAGCTACAATGTTGATATTGGCTAATCGAGATCCCCGTTTTCCTTTCTTTATTTTGCCTTTTATCAGGTCGGATGTATCTTCTGTTAGAAATCTTGCAGGAGAGATTCTAATAAAACTTGGCTCTCTTTCGGTAGTACCGATAATTCAGTATGACTGCAATAGTAATGTCGATCACTTGAAATTTCTGATTGACATACTGGGATTAATTGGCGATCAACGTGCGGCACTTTATGTAATGGGAATCTTAAGCAGTACCGATAATGAAAATGTGATTCTGGCTTGTGTAGAAGCGCTTGGTAATATGTGCTACCGCGAGTCCGTCGATGTTTTGATGTTGTTTTACAATAGGAACGAATTGTTTAAACCGACGATTGTAGAAGCACTTGGAAAAATGGGTTCGAGAGAGGCTTTAGACTTTTTGATCTCCAAGTTTAATGAGGAAGACGAACTTACCCAATATTCTATACTGGAAAGCCTGGGCAAAATCGGTGATATGGAGACTTACTTTTTCTTAATTGAACAAACGAACGTTGTTAGCGGAACACTTGTCTTGCCCCTGATGACAAGCATTTCCGCCCTGCGCGAAAAGTACAATCTCGATATCCCTTTCGATAATAGAATGAAGAAGCTGCTGTTGTATGTTTTAAATGAAGGAAGTTTGGAGAACAGAAAAAGCATCTTTACTATGATCGATTCGTTTGACGACAAAGATATTTTATATGCATCGTTATGCTTATTGGGACAGGATTGCGAACTGGATGAAATGATAAAATCCAAAATTCTTTACAACACAGAATATATTTTCGGCGAAATAGCACATATCATTAACAATAAACCCCAAAACCTCTGGCATGTCTTAAGTCTTTTTCTCGAGGTTATACGGCATGCGGAGGAATTAGAAAAAGAAATTAAAATATCGGAGCTCGGGCTAAAGAACATAATTTACTCGGCAAGCAGTTTACTAAATCATTATGATGAAGAGATAAGAAAACTTTCTATGGAAGTTCTGTTCAAGCTTGATGCAGAAAGTGCAATGTTGTTTGTCGATTCAATGCTAAGCGATGAAAACCCGTGGAACCGCATGGGGCTTCTCGAAATACTTGAAAGGCTGCCGATCCGGCAATCGGAAGCAGCCATCCGGAAATTGACTGAAGATCCGGACGAAATGGTTCGTGAACGCGCGCAATACGCCTCTTCTTCAGCTCTAAATAATAGGATAGAAAACTAAACTGAATATTATGAATCCACCACTTAATGTTAATACCGCGGGGTACATTCAAAACTTGGGAGCGAATGCTGCGCGGCAAATTTACATGTCGAGTTCTGTTTTCGAGAACATTCGTAATTACATTTATGAAAATTGCGGAATCTTTTTTCAAGACAATAAAAAATATTTTCTTGAAAGTCGCCTGCTGAGAAGAATGAATTTTCTTGGAGTAAAAAGTTACGAGGAATACTTCGATCTGCTAAGGTTTGGAACTAACGGAAGCAGCGAGAAGAAATTTTTCTACGAAGCTGTAACGATCAATGAGACTTTCTTCTTCCGAAACCAACCGCAATTGGATGCTCTTGCTTCGCAGGTTCTGCCGGAGCTGATAAATATTAAACAAACTCTCGGCAAAAATAAAATTAGAATTTGGAGTGCTGCCAGTTCTTCCGGCGAGGAAGCATATTCTATTGCTATGACATTCCGTGATTTGATCAAGCCGCAATATCCTAATTTCGACCTGGAGGTAATTGGTACCGATATTAATTCAACCGTTGTTGAAACGGCAATGAACGGCGTCTACCGGGATTATTCTATCCGCAATACAACTCCATACTATTTGAAAAAATATTTCAAGATAACCGCCCCCGGAACATTTGAAGTTGTGCCGGAAATAAAAAAATATGCTTCGTTTAAACTTATGAATCTTTACGACGACAACTCGATGAAACTGATGTATAACTTCGACGTAATTTTTTGTGCAAATGTTCTAATCTATTTCGACCAAGCGTCGAAAGTTAAAGTTGCATCGAATCTATATAACTCTCTTAACAAAGGTGGATATTTATTCATCGGATATTCCGAAACTTTACACGGGGTATCGAAAGCGTTTAAGCTTATTAGTTATCCAAACACCGTAGGGTATAAAAAGGAGTAGAATGCAATGAAGAAAGTGATACTTATTGCTGACGATTCACCTACTATCCGGAAGTTTGTATCGGTTGCACTATCTGTAAAAGGTTACGAAATAATTTCTTGTTCGGATGGAATGGAAGCAATAGAAAAATTACCTACACAAAAAATCGATTTGATAATTACGGACTTAAATATGCCTAACATCGACGGTTTCGAATTGATATCTTCTGTTAGAAACAACTCTGCTTACAAAGAATTGCCAATAATAGTTCTTTCGTCGCTCGGGGCTACCGAAGATCTTCAAAAAGGTTTGGAGTGCGGTGCTAACTCTTATCTGATAAAACCGTTCGATCCTAAAAGGGTAATTTACGAAGTTTCAAAATACTTAAACTAAAGGTAGTGCAATGGCAATGAAATTCTTAATAGTGGACGATTCCGTAACGATGAGGCGTATAGTAATTAATTCTCTTAAACAGATTGGTCACGACGATTTTTGCGAGGCGGCCGACGGAAGAGAAGCCATAACAAAATTAACAAGCGACCAGTCAATTAATTTTATTATCACCGATTGGAATATGCCGGAAGTATCGGGATTGGACCTGGTGAAAAGTATTCGCTCGGACCCTAAACTTGCTTCGTTGCCAATTTTAATGGTAACCACGCGCGGCATGAAGGAAGACATCATAGAAGCGTTACAAGCAAAAGTAAATAATTACATTGTTAAACCATTTACACCACAAGTCCTAAGAGAAAAAATAGAGCAGATTGTTTCTGCAATTTCAGCTTAAAGGGGGAGAAATGGAAAAACAGACAAATATGGAACAGATATTTAAAAAACTTGGCGATCTAAAAGACTTTTTTATATACGGTCAAAAACTTATACCGATACTTCAGAAGATAATAGATTTTACTCATGATACTGTTCCGCTTCTGGAAAATGTAAACAAATCAATTTCCGAAAGTACAAGTAAAATGCCGAAAGCTGCACATCAAATTAACAATGTAACCAATGCAACGGAAATTGCGACTACCGAGATATTAGACATTGTTGACGGTGTAGTATTGGACCTTGGTGAAATAGGTAAACAAATTAATTCGATGCAATCCAAGCTGGATCAGCAGCAATCACTATTTGTTAAGATAGCCGCGAAATACCCCGGTGATACTGACGTTAAGAAATTAATTATGAACGAATCCGATTCAAAATTTTCTGGTGACGACGTTGAAGAACTCTCTAAACTTATTGGCAAGATTAAAGACAGCATGATGGACATCACGATATCGTTGCAGGTTCAAGACATAACCACCCAGCAGCTGTTGTCGGTCAATCATTTGATCCAGTCCGTACAGCAGAAACTGTCATCGTTGCTGGTAGACCTGGGAACAAAAGAGATTGCGGAAATAGATTATCAGTTTCACAATAATCTTTCATTTAATCCCGAAGCGCGTTACGAAAAGAATCACGGGTCGCAGATATTGGCCGATTCATTAGTAGAAGAGAATCGAACTGCGGCTTCACAAAAAGAAATAGACGAACTTTTTTCTAAACGATGAGCGAAAATGTAAAAAACCCCACTCTCGTCGATCCGGAAATGAAAGAAATCGTTGAGAGTTTTATAATTGAGACAAAAGAAATTCTTGAGAAGCTGGATCTCGATCTGATTGAACTGGAGAAGACGCCGGATGATAAAGAACTTCTTAACCGGGTCTTCCGCTCCTTCCATACAATAAAAGGAACATCGGGATTTCTCGGATTGGAAACTCTTCCTGAAGTAACGCACAAATGCGAGGATATTCTGAATAAACTGCGTAAAGGAGAAGCCTCCTTAAATAATTCTGTAATGGACGGGATTATGCTTTCTGTTGACACCATTAAAGAGCTTGTCCGGAAAATTGAAACAGAGCAAAGCGAAAACGTAGATACAGAACATACAACTTCTCTGCTTGAAAATTTATTAAGTAGTCTTGAAAACAGAACTCAGTCAGGTAATGCTATTGAGAAAAAAGAATCCGATCTCAAACTTGAATTGCAGAACGAAACACCCGTTGCAGATAAAAACGTAAACGAAGGTACCGTTGAAAAAAACGGATCGGAAAAAATTGCTGTTCCCGAGAGCAAAAAAGAAATAATCGAGAAAGCATTTTCCACTGCACAGGTAAAAGATAATACTATTCGCGTAGCTGTAGATCGGCTTGATTCGCTGCTTGATATTGTATCGGAACTTGTACTTGGTCGAAATTGGTTAACACAAGTTTATACCGAATTTGCGAATACCAACGAGGGCAGCAAATTCACAAAAGACCTTGGAGACGTAACAAAGCAAATCGATTTAATGACTACCGAACTTCAGTTAGTAGCAATGAAATTGAGGATGATAAGGATCGCAAAAATTTTTAATCGTTATCCGCGGCTTGTTCGGGATCTGTGTAAAGATACTAATAAAGATGCGGAACTGATTATTAAAGGAGAAACAACCGAAGTTGACAAAAACTTGATTGAGGAAATCAATGATCCGTTGGTTCACTTAATACGCAATTCTATCGATCACGGAATAGAAAAACCAGAAGACAGAATTAAAGCGGGTAAATCACCCAAAGGAACGGTTATTCTTTTAGCCGAACAACTTGGCAATAATATTGTGATTACAGTTGAAGATAATGGTAAAGGTTTAGATGAAGAGATGCTGAAGGAAAAAGCTGTATCCAAAGGATTGATTACAAGAGAGAAAGCGAAAGAGCTAACACGGCAGGAAGCAATTAATCTAATTTTTCTCCCCGGTTTTTCGACTGCCGAAAGAGTCTCAAACGTTTCCGGGCGCGGTGTGGGAATGGATGTTGTCAAAACAAACGTTTCAAAGTTACGCGGCATCATTAACATAGAATCTGAAAAGGGGAAGGGAACTAAAATTATTATCAAACTTCCTTTGACTTTAGCAATAATTTCAGGAATGATTATTAAAGCAAAGAACGATCTAATGGTTATTCCACTCGGATCCATTATCGAAGTATTTCGCGTTCATCTCGATCAGATTTACACAATCAAAGGAAAAGAAGTGATTAAGGTAAGAGAAACAATCCTTCCGCTTGTTTCGGTTAGCCAGCTTCTTAAAGGCAGGTTGAATGGTGAAAAAGAAAAGAATAATAAATGGCAATATGTAGTTGAAGTAGGCATAGCCGAGAAACGCTATGGAATTAAGGTGGACGAATTAATCGGCCAGCAGGAAGTGGTAATTAAATCCCTTGGCAGCTACCTTGGCAATATTAATGGAATTGCCGGTTCAACAATAATGGGAGACGGCACCGTCGTTATGATTCTTGATATTCACGAATTGTTTAATAAGCTGGAAAAAGTTTCTTGAAAGATCAAATTACAGTAGTGATAGTGGATGATTCTGCCTTTATGCGTAAATCACTTTCAATCATGTTAGGCAGCGATCCCGATATTTCGGTTGTAGGCACTGCGCGAAACGGTCAAGAAGGTATTGAAATGGCAATGAAATTCAAGCCGGACTTGATCACTCTGGATGTTGAAATGCCCGTGATGGACGGACTTACCGCATTAAAAAAAATAATGAAAGATTGCCCTACATCTGTTATTATGGTAAGTTCGATTACCACCGAAGGAGCGCAGGCTACTCTTAAAGCTTTGGAACTTGGTGCAGTAGATTTTATTCCCAAAGAAATGTCCTACGTAAGTGTAAACATTTCTAAAATTAAAGAGGATCTGATTTCAAAAGTAAAAGAGATTACCAGGCAAAAATCTCTGAAAGAAAGATTAAATAGAATAAGAGAGATCGGCAACAAGACGGTCGAAAAACAAAAAGATGTTCTGCGCACCAATGTTTTTCCTCAAATTGGTTATAATGCAGTGATGATGGGAATTTCAACCGGAGGACCTTTTACTCTGCAAAAAATTTTGCCGCTGATATCGGAAAAAATTAGTGTACCTATTTTTATTGTACAGCATATGCCTCCAAAGTTTACCAAATCTTTGGCAGACCGGCTGAACGGCATGTGTAAACTTGAAGTGAAAGAAGCAGACAACAACGACACGGTGCAAGCCGGCGTAATTTATATAGCGCCGGGCGGCTTGCATATGAAACTGAATAAATCCGTTTCAAATGGAGTATCTATAAGTGTGACTCTTGAACCGTCCGATAGTTTGCATCGCCCTTCAGTCGATGTTATGTTCAAGTCGGTTGTTGAAGTTTACGGTAAACATGCTTTGGGTGTTGTTATGACAGGCATGGGTAAGGATGGTTATGAGGGAATCAGCTTGCTAAAATCACTCGGCGGGTCTTCGGTTGCTCAAGATGAAGAATCGTCCGTTGTATACGGTATGCCGAAAGCAATTGTAGATGCCGGTCTGGCAGATGCAGTTCTGCCCGCAGAAAAAATTCCGGAATTAATAAATGAGGTAGTTTAAAATGACTCACAATTATGAAGATGTTTTGTTTCGTGATGCATACATAAAAAACAAATCTAAGACGGGTAACCTTTTAAAAGCCGACGAATATTATATTTCTGGAGCGTCAAAAATTTCTTTGGAAGAAAGCGAATTGGATAACGTTAGAATTCTTTTGAAGAAGGATGCAAACGATAACCCCAAAGAAATAAAATTTATCTGCTCGTGCGGGCAAACAAAAACTATTGTGCTTGATTACAGCGATTCTGCCGGAAACTCTGATTAATAAATTCCAATTGGTGAATTTTAGCCACAAAAAAAACAATCCAACGGACTTTTCACATCTTTTTCGATCTTTTAACTGGCATTTGATTTGGGATAAGACAATCAATAAGCTCAAAGGTATTTATGCCAACAACCATTAAACTGCTTCAGAATCTTCTTGCTTACAGTTCGGAAAAAAATCGTGTAATTGCAAAAAACATTGCTAACATAGGCACAGAAAATTATCGGCGCGAAGATGTTGTGTTCAAAGAAGTTCTTAACGAAAGCACTAACTCTATGTTGAAAACGACAAATCAAAAACATATTGGCAGCTTAGGAGATATTGATTCTGACAGGACAAGGTTTGAACATACGAACGACCAGAGCGATGATATGGAATCCGGTGTTAACAATGTCAGCATCGAAAAAGAAATGAGCGATCTTGCCGAAAACACGTTGCGGTTCAAATTTGCTTCGAGGAAGATTGGCGATCACTACAAAATGCTTCAAGAAATAATTAAAAGCGGAGGTTAAGCTTGAAAATTGGTGGAAGCTTGTTCGGGTTAAACTTCAGTGCCCGCGGAATGAGTATCCAGAGAAAAAAAATGGAACTTATTTCTCAGAATATTGCAAATGCAGATAACATCAGAACGGAAAACGGCGAACCGTATCAAAGAAAATTTCTTAAAGTTGAAGCTGATAAAAACAATTTTGCCTCCAATCTTTCTTCCGAAGAACGAACGCTTCAATTGTATACAACCAATGCAAATCATATAGAAACAATGCCTGTTCCGGATGAAATTAAAATCTCTCCGGATTCCGGTAATATTAATATGGTCGAACAAACGGATCAGAAAGACGGAGATCTGGTTTACATGCCGGATAACCCTGCCGCCGATGAAAAAGGATACGTTCAAATGTCAAATGTGAACATCATTAATGAAATGGTTGACATGATTGCTGCAACAAGAAGTTACGAAGCAAATCTTCAATCGCTCAATTCGGCTAAACAAATGGCAAAAGATTCTTTGGAGATATAAATGAAGGTTACAACCAACTCGATAGGTAATTATGCGCCTACTTACTTCAAGTACAACCCGAATGTTCAGTCTAAAGCAGGGTTGAATGAAAAGCAGAAAATAGTTTCTGCCGACGAAAAGAAATTTTTTGCAAATCTCTATCCTGCACAACAGGAAGATGTGATGAATTACCAGTTTTATAACTCGAAAGGAAAAGTTTCGGGTATTCTTATCGGTTCAAACTTTGATAAGAGAGGGTAAAATGAAAATCGAAGGATTTAAAGAACTATTACCTAATTCTATTCAGATTCAGAAAAACAAAATTAACGGCGCCGGTAATTTTGGAACTACGTTAACTGAATTTATAAACGATGTAAATCAATCGGATATGAATTCAGAGAAAATCGTTAAAGACTTTGTTGGCGGTAACGGAGTAGAATTACATGATGTTATGGTTGCCGGTGAAAAAGCTAAAACCAATCTTGAACTACTGATGCAAATAAGAAATAAAGCTATCGACATGTTTAAAGAATTAACAAGAATACCGGTCTAATCATGAATACAAATCCGTTACAGGCATTTATCAACATTCTTAATAAACTTAATCCGAGACAAAAATTAATGCTTGGAATCGGAGTACTGCTCACGGTTGTACTTATGACGTTTCTCTTTATCGTTCTTAATGAGCCAACATATACAACCTTATACTCCGGGTTATCTCAAGAAGATGCGTCAAAAGTAGTAGAGTACTTAAGCGTGCAAAAAGTGCCTTACAAAATTGAAGACAACGGTCAGTTGATTAAAGTTCCACGCGAGAAAGTGTATGAACTCCGGCTTTCACTTGCCGGTAAAGGAATTCCAAGTTCCGGAGTAATTGGTTACGAAATATTTGATAAGACTACAATGGGCATGTCGGAGTTCATGCAAAAATTGAATTACAAGCGCGCGCTGGAAGGCGAACTTGCACGAACAATTCAGCAGCAGGATGGTGTTGTGGGGGTTCGAGTTCATATTGTACTTCCTCAAAAAACAGTTTTTAAGGAAGAAGAAAAATTGCCGACTGCTTCGGTTGTTTTGAAATTAAAAAATAATTCTTCACCTTCAAAAGAAAACATTCAGGCAATTATAAATTTGCTTAGCGGAAGCGTTGAAGGATTGGAGCCGGCAAAAGTTTCGGTCATCGATACAAAAGGGAGAATTTTAAACAACGATACAGAAGAGGGACCGCTTGCTTATGCTTCGTCGAAGCAGTACGAAATAAAAAAATCTGTAGAGAATTATCTTCTTCAAAAAGCGCAGAGCATTCTGGATAATGTAGTTGGCTACGGCAATTCGATGGTACAGGTAAATGCGGATTTGAATTTTGATCAGGTCGAAAAGACAATGGAACAGTACGATCCGGAGTCCCAGGTGGCAATTAGCGAGCAATCAATCAAAACAAATAACAGCGGCAAGCAGCAAAAAGATTCAACTTCGGCAACAAACAATAACACAGTCACAAATTATGAAGTAAGCAAAAGTATTCAAAAAGTTGTTGAGGGGAGCGGTAACATAAAACGGCTCAGCGTTGCTACGGTTATAAACGATATAGCTAAGGAAGTAAAAAAAGGTGATAAGACAGAAATAGTTTACGAGCCGCGTCCTGCCGACCAGATGAAGAAGCTGGAAGAAATAGTAAGAAACGCTATCGGCGTGGATGCACAGAGAAACGATCAATTTTCTATCGTTAACATTCCGTTTGAAGTTAAATCGACCGAAAATATTTCCGATGCAAACAATTCTTCGGTAATAAACGATGCAAATGAATGGATAAACGTTGTGTTCGTTGTTCTTGCAATTGTTTCATCTATATTCGTGCTTAAAAGTTTAATGAAGAGATTGAAAAACGAGAGGATAGTTATCGGAACGGTTAACACAGGAAATTATCCGACTGCGGGAGAGATTATGACTGCGCCTGTAACAGCCAAAACTGTAGACACAAAAAACAATGTGGCGCAGTTATTGGCAAGCAAAAAGAAAAAGATAGTTCTTCCGATAGGCGATATCGAAGATGAAATTTCGGACGAAGCAATGTTGAAAAAGAATCAACAGGATAAAATTATTAATTACGTTACCAAAAACCCCATGGATGCAGCAAAGCTAATTAACGCATGGATGCATGAAGATGAGATCTAACGATAAGGCGATAGTCAAAAATCCT
Organism: uncultured Melioribacter sp.; assembly: GCA_964595365.1. Classification (GTDB taxonomy): domain Bacteria; phylum Bacteroidota; class Ignavibacteria; order Ignavibacteriales; family Melioribacteraceae; genus Fen-1258. Next base: position 12,150 of record CAZQQC010000021.1, on the reverse strand, counting down.
GCCGACGATGTTTCCGGGCTGCAAAAAGCTGCAATGCTGATGGTAGCGCTCAACGTTGAAGCAGCTTCGTCGGTATTAAAATTCCTTGATTCCAGCGATGTTGAAATTATTACTGCTGAAATTTCAAAACTTAAAAATGTTCCTTCCAAAGTTATTGATTCTGTAATAGTAGATTTTTATAACATGGTAACGGCGCGCGAATATGTTTTGGAAGGAGGATTGGATTACGCGCAGGCTGTGCTTGAAAAAACATACGGTCCTTCAAAAGCTATCGAAATGATCGAAAAAATTAAACGTCTTACTACATTGAAAGGATTTGATGTTCTAAAGAAAGCCGAACCATCTCAGCTTATCAATTTTCTTAATAAAGAACATCCTCAAACAATGGCGTTGATTTTGTCACAGCTGTCGCCGGATCAAACGGCTAATGCACTTAAAGAACTTCCGGAAGACCTCCGTGTGAATGTGGCTTTTAGAATTGCAACATTAGGAAAAATTGCGCCGCAAACTCTGAAGCAGATCGAACATGTTGTCGATGAAATAGCCGGTGCATCGATGAGTCAATCTGTCGGAAAATTAGGCGGCCCTAAATGCCTGGCTACAATTCTTAACAAAGCAAATGTTGGGATAGCAAAAGATATTCTTACAAAGCTTGAAGACACCGACCCGGAAACGGCTTATGAAGTAAAACGCCTCATGTTTATCTTCGAAGAAATAATAAATATTAACGATAAAGATATTCAGAAAATTCTTAGAGAAATCGATCGAAAAGATCTTGCTCTTTCTCTTAAAATTGCAGACGAACAGCTAAAGGAAAAAATTTTCAAAAATATGTCGGAGCGGGCTGCCGATTTGCTCAAAGAAGAATTGCAATATATGGGAATGGTGAAGCTGAAAGAAGTAGAGGCGGCTCAAGCTAAAATAATAGATGTAATAAAAGTTTTGGAAGAGCAGGGCGAAATTTCACTGAATATGCGCGGAAGTCCGGAAGAAATTTATGTCTAATGTCATTAAAATTAATTCACGCTCGAATAAAGGAGTTGTTAAAGTTGCCGGATTCGGTATGTCTCAAACAGCAGACGAAACCGATCAGTTGAAATATCAGCTGGATCAGTATTACAAAAAAGGTTTTGACGACGGTTACAAAAAAGCAAGCAGCGAATTGGAACAAGATTATTCGTCGAAGCTGTACAAAAAATATGAAGAAGTTTACAATATTCTCCAAAGCTATGACGAGCATTTGATTGATCTTGAGCATTTGTTTGAAAAACTGGTACTCGAAACAGCGTACGAAGTTTCCAAGAAAATTATTAAGCGCGAAATTGAAGTCAGAACTATTATAAACGAAAGCATTAAATCTGCCATCAATAAGGTTATCGGCGCAAATGAAGTGCGGTTGAAACTTAACCCGCATGATATAGACGAACTGACCGAGGCAAGTAAAAACCTGATTCACAATAGTTCGTTCAGTAAGATCAGCATTGAAAAAGAACCGCGGATCGAAAGAGGCGGGTGCTTAATTGAAACAGAAATCGGAAACGTCGATGCAAGAATTTCAACACAGTTAGACGAACTGAAGAAAAAATTGGAAGAGAGCGTTTGATTGAAAATGGATATCACCAAACATCTTCTGGAAAAGTACCGTAAGGTTATTGATAAAACCGAACCGCTCCGTATAAACGGGAAGGTGATAGATGTTATAGGATTGGTGATAATCTCTGCAGGACCTAATGTGGTGCTGGGGGAAATTTGTACTGTAGTTGATCAAAACGGAAACGAAATTTGCCTGGCTGAGGTTGTTGGATTTAAGAACGGGAAAGTAATGTCTATTGCTATTGGTGAAGTTAATAATATTTCTCCTGCCTGTGAAATAAAAGCATCCGGAAAAAATTTTAGAATAGGTGTTGGTAAGGAATTGCTGGGGCGTGTGATAGACGGTATCGGTAATCCGATTGACGGAAAGGGAGAAATAAATTATTCGTCGTACCGCGAATCGTTTCACGAGCCACCTAATCCGCTTGAACGGAAACGAATTACAATTCCAATTCAAACCGGCATCAGATCGATAGACGGACTATTGACAATAGGAAAAGGGCAGCGTGTTGGAATTTTTTCTGGCAGCGGCGTAGGTAAAAGTGTTACTCTTGGTATGATAGCCCGAAATACGAGTGCCGATGTAAGCGTGATTGCACTTATTGGCGAACGTGGAAGAGAGGTACGCGAATTCATCGAAAGGGACCTGGGCGATGAAGGATTGCGCAAGTCCGTTGTAGTTTGTGCTACAGGCGACAAATCTCCTTTAATAAGAATAAAAGGCGCATACGTCGCAACAACTATTGCAGAGTATTTCAGCGATCTCGGCCTGGATGTTATGCTGATGATGGATTCGGTTACACGTTTTGCTATGGCACAAAGAGAAATCGGCTTAACAATTGGCGAGCCTCCTACAACAAAGGGTTATACTCCATCGGTGTTTGCGCTGCTGCCCAAACTGCTTGAAAGAGCCGGTAATTCAAATAAAGGTTCGATTACCGGATTGTACACCGTGCTGGTTGATGGCGACGATATGACCGAACCGATTGCTGATGCAGTCCGCTCTATTTTGGATGGACATATTGTTCTTTCGCGCAAGCTCGCAAACAAAGGACAATTTCCGGCTGTGGATACGCTGCAAAGCATAAGCAGAGTTATGCCGGACATAGTGGATTCCGATCACCGCAGCCGCGCAATAAAGTTTAATGAAATTCTTGCAACTTACAAAGAAGCTGAAGATTTAATCAACATAGGCGCTTACGTGAAGGGGAGTAATCCCGAAATAGATGATGCATTAAAAAAAATTAGTCGACTCAGAGAATTTTTGAAGCAAGATATTTGTGAACGCGCGCAGTATGATAAATCGGTCGAACAACTTTATCAAATTATAGAAAATTCTGGCCCGGCAGGCGAATGATGAGTAACTTCAAGTTTAAGTTTCAGTTGGTTAAAAGAGTAAAAGAAATTTTTGAGCAAAAAGTAGAAGAAGAAATTTCACGGCTAAATAAACAAATTGCAGAATTTAAAGTGCATCTAAAAAAAGTTATAGATGAACGCCGCCAATTGGCAGAAGCTATGATCAAACAACCTTCAAGGGTAGCTGATTATCAAAGCATGAGATTCTACGGTATTCAGCTCGAGAAAGAAATTTTGTTTATTCAGAAAAAAATTGATGCGGTAAGTAAGAAACGAGAGGAAAAACAAAAGGAACTGTTAGAAAAGAAAAAAGAAGTGAAAGCTTTTGAAATACTTAAGGAACATGCTTACGAGACTTTTTTGATCGATGATAGAAGAAATGAATTGAAAATCTTAAATGAAATTGCCATAAGAAACCATAAGGGGGATAAATAATGAAAGAGAAGCTAATTTATGTTTTGTCGTTTGTCTTGGCGTTTGCTTTAGTAACCGGAACATTAATTTATCTTAACTCTGTATTCCGGAACATATTTGTTTTCGATTTTACTTTAATCCATACGAATCATTCTTCTGAAATCGCATCGGTTGCCAAAGACAGTTCAAATATATCCCAGCAAAAAACGCAACCTGCCGCCGCCGATTCCGTTAGGAATCAGCAGCAAATAGCTAAAGCCGATACAGTTGTTTCCGCATCAAAGGAGAGCACGGCAAATTCGAAAAAGAGCAGCACAACTGCAGAGACAAAAAAAATTGAACAGCAGACAGCACCTATAGAAAAGATAGAATCGCCGAAAACGGTTGCATCAAAGGAATTTGATAAAACGATAAAAGATTCGACGTATAAGAACTGGATCAAAAAGACGGTGAAGCTTTATGAAGAAATGGATGCAAAAAAAGCTGCTAAAGTAATACTGGGTTACTCCGATAATATTGCCAGAGATATTCTTTTTTCGATGAAGAAGAAAAAAGCAGCAGAAATTTTGACTGAATTTAAACCTGAAGTGGCAACGAGAATAATCAATTACAACTGATGACTTTTAATACCTTCAGCATAGATAAAGCGGGTAATATTGATTCCGTTCTCAAGCAGAATCCCAAGAAATCGTCTGTGTACCGGTTCATGGACATAATTAAAGTTTTCAGTTCAGAAAATTCCGGCAGCGGGCAAGACCCGATAATTAATGGTATGAACCTACCGGCAAGCCCGGAACCCTCTTCCGCAGCAAGCGGTGTGAAATTATACTCAACCTTCTCGCCTGCCGAAGTCCCGATTTATTGGAACGGAGGCGGATTAAATTTTTCTAACACTATAAATAATGTTTTGCCGGAAACCGGCAGCGTAATTCAATTCTCTTCACAAGAACTAAAAGATGTTTCTTTATTGATATCGTTTTTTGAAAACGCAAAAAATATCCAGATAGTAGGTAAAGAGAATTCATTTGACAATTCTGAAACGGGTAAAAAAGAATTTTTTCTCTCAGGCGATCAACTAAAATCTTTTTTTGAGTTAATATTTGCTGTAAGCAATAATTCAGGGTTTGATCCCGAACAATTCAAAAAGTCTGCTCAACCCGAAAGCCCGCTCACCGTTACCTTGAGTGACGGAATTGATGAATATTCAGTTACTGTTTCTCTGCTTCAAAAGGAAAATGCCGGTAAAGAAATTTTATCCGGAACTAACGTTGTTAATCCTGCCGGTTATTTAAGTGAAGATGTATTTCAAGATGTTCTGAAATATGGAGTCACCGGTTTGAGCAATAAGAAACTTGCTGTTGAGAATAATGATTTAATAAACAATGAAAACCAGCTGCAGAAAAATATGATTGGGCAAGAAGAAGTATTATATAAGGTCGAAATTTTGCAGCAGCAAAACACTGTTCAGAAACCAATTTCAACAATTGCAGATTATCAAACGACCACTCTAATCGACAACATCCTTACGCCGGTTGACAACCGGAACGGGAACAAGACGGTAATAGACGACAAACAAACCGTACCGGTGCAATTAGATTTTTCGAAGCCCGCGGAGAAAGTATTTGCGGATGCTGTACCGGATACTATAGACTTAACTCCGGTGGAAAAAATAACCCCGTTAAATAAACTGGCGTTTGATAACGAGTCTGAGAACGGTATTTCTGCACAAACAGGTTTACAACAAGATACATTGAAAAATTTGACACCGGAGGAGAAAGCAGTGCTGTTTAAATACATTTCCGGTGGAGAAATAAAATCGATAGAATATTCGTTACAGCCGGTTGAACCGTCCGAAAATGTGTTTAAGCTATTCAACAAAATTTCATTGCTTTCGAAAAACAATTCGATAGAATTACAAATTAAAGATGCACAACCCATTTCAAAACCGGCGGCGGTTTCTGTGTTGGCTAATAATGTCAAACCCGGAATAAATAAAATTGTAGCAGAACAATTTTCTGAAGTGCAAAAGAACGTAGAGGCTGATGTTTCTTCATCATCTAATATAAACCCGGGAAAATTTTTGTTAGACCCGACTAACAACCCGTTGTTGGCTGAAAAAGCTGGACCGGCTTCTTCAAGAATCGTTATAGATACTCTTCCCGATACATCCGGTGAAAGAATTTTTGTCAAGCTTATGTCAAAACCAAATTTTCAGTTTGATAATTCCACTGCCTTCGAAAAAGAACCGTCTGTAGGATTGCCAATTAAAAATGAAAAAGAGTTGACACAGGATTCAAATAATACAAAAACAGATGATGTTGAAGGGCTCAAGCCTGATAAACAGTTTATGCGCGATGCTCTGACCAATCAGCGTGAAAACAAAGATTTTGCGAATCGGAATGCAAATGACTTTCAGAAGAATACCTTACTACCAAACTCTTCGGGTGCAGCTGTCGAAAAAACACAGTTTACGCCTGAGTTAAAAGCTGTCCCCGATGCAACCAAAATAATAAAAGCAAACGAAATAATTCCGGAGCTTTCGAAAATTGTTCAACAGGGAGAAAAGCAGACGATTACTTTTCAGCTTTTGCCGGAAAGTTTGGGGAAGGTGAAGCTGACTGTAGACATGGTTGCAAATAATCTCAATGCCCGCATCGAGGTTGAGAACGAACAGGTAAAGCAGTTTATTCAATCGAACATTGACCAGCTTAAACAAAATTTTCAGTCGAACGGAATTCAGCTTAACACCGTTAATATAAGTTTGGCGGACTATAATCAGCGGAATGCAAAAACATTTGTTCCCAGAAAAAAATTTTCCAGCCGTTATATAAAAGACGAAACGGTTGAAAAGACAAATTCAACCGTGTCAAGAAGGTCGATGGGTTACAACACATACGAATTTTTAGCATAAGGAATTGAAACATGTTAGATCCTATAACTGCAGCAACGCAAACGAACACAGCGACGGTCACCAACAAAAATATTCTTGGTAAAGACGACTTTTTGAAACTGATGATTCAGCAGTTGAAAAATCAGGACCCCCTTAATCCGGCGGACGGTACTCAATATGCTGCACAGCTTGCACAATTTGCATCATTGGAGCAACTAACGAACTTGAATAAATCGATTCAGGAGAGCGTCAATTCAAATTACACGCTAACGCAATCGATTAATAACACGCTGGTTGCTACACTTATCGGAAAGGATGTTAAGATCGGTGGCAATGCGTTAACTTTGTCGGGGCAACAAAGCGTTACCCTGGGTTATACTCTGCCGAGTGCCGCGCAGAAGGTTTCAATTAAAATTTACGACTATCAGGGTGCTTTGGTAAGAACTATAGATGGTGCGCCGACCGCAGTAGGAGAGAATAAAATTTCCTGGGATTCTTCCGATAATAACGGTGGAAAATTACCAGATGGTAAATACACATTTGAAGTGGAAGCATTGAACAGCAACGGAGAAAAAATAGCTGCCAGTCTTTTCAAAGAAGGATTAATAGATGGAGTTCGTTTTGGCAGCCAGGGCACGGTGCTTTTAGTTAATGGAGCCGAATATTCAATTTCTGACATACTTGAAATATTAAATTCAAATAACGGAGGAAAATAATGGCTGAGATTAATGGCGTTTCGGTTCCTTTTATTCCGATTGTTGGAAACGAACAAACATCTTCCCGCACTGTTGGGCGGGAAGCCGACAATCGTTTCGACGCAATATTTAAACAGGAGCTGGAAAAAGTAAAATTTTCTAATCACGCCATGAAACGTCTCGAGTCTCGCAATATCCAGTTAAGCGACAACGATCTTGCCAGAATTCAAGATGCCGTTGAAAAAGCAGAAGCAAAAGGTTCAAAAGATTCGTTGGTTCTGATGGATAAAACCGCTTTCATTGTTAACATACCTAACAAGACTGTGGTAACGGCTGTTGAAGTTGCTAATTCGAACGAAAACGTTTTTACAAATATCGATAGTGTAGTATTTGCTGTTTAATTAACAAAATATAAGAACAGAGCGGGACCTTCCGGGGACGCTCTAGATCCGGCAGAATGACTGAAGCCGGATCAAACAGGAGGTTATTATGGCACTCTTAACATCTCTTTTTGCAGGCGTATCAGGCTTACGCAATCATCAGGCAATGATGGACGTTATAGGAAACAATATTTCCAATGTTAACACCATCGGATTCAAAGGTTCACGTGTTACTTTCAGTGATACTTTTAATCAGTTCATAAAAGCAGGCACCAATCCTACAGATACAACTGGCGGAACAAACTCGTTTCAAATTGGTCTTGGAATGAAAGTGAATTCAATCGATCGTAACTGGAATCAAGGTACGTTCGAAAGAACGGGTATTACAACCGACCTGGCACTTCAAGGACAGGGAATGTTTGTTCTGCAGAGTAACGGTCAAAAATTTTTCTCGCGTGCAGGTGCATTTCAATTTGATGCCGGCGGAAAACTTGTAAGTCCGCAAAACGGCGCCGTCGTTCAAGGTAAAGTAGCAAGTACAGACGGCGTTATTCCTCCGGGAAATAATTTGCAGGATATTGTAATTGATACGAATATGAAATTGCCGGCTGTAGCTACTACACTAATTAAATGGGGCGGCAATCTAAAAAGCAACAGCGATTTAACCAGAACAGTTCAGGTTATTCAACGCGGAAACATTAACTCTGCCGCTCTCAATGTTGGCGATTCTACTACCCAGTACCCGATAACAGTTTATAATGAATACGGCGATGCTTACACGTTCAAGGTTTCTTACAAAAAAACCGCTGCAGACACTTATGATTTGAATTATACACTTGAAGACTCAACCGGAACTGCTCTTACATCTGGCGGAATAACCGGTTTAGTATTTGCAGATAACGGAACAGGTACATGGGAAATGAACGCTGCTTCCAAAGCCAAATTTGACGGCGTTGCTAATCGAATCAACGTTACAAATTCAAATATAGATTTTACTTTCGATCCAACCATTATAACTCAAAACTCAAGCACAACAACACTCAGTGCTTCTGCCGACAATAACAAAATTCCAAATGTAGTTAGCGGTTCGGTAACTGTTTATGATTCATTAGGAACGGCGCATCAGGTTACCTTGAAGTTTACAAAGATTGCCGACAATGTTTGGACCTGGACAGCTTCCGTTCCGGGTACTTCCACAATTAACGGTCAAAGCGCATCGGCAACAGGAACAATAGAATTTAACCCCGACGGTACTTTGGATCCTGCAAAGATTTCGCCGAACAATCCGCAGTTAACATTTGTACCCAATGGTGGTGCGGCAACGTCAATTATTGATCTGGATTTTGGAACCGGATTCGGCGGTGTTACACAAACATCATCAAGTTCCGTTATCAGCGCTCTTTCACAAAACGGTTCTCCCTCTGCATCGCTGTCGAACTTAAACATTGATCAGTACGGTAAAATCGTTGGTATCTTTTCGAACGGTTCATCTAAAAACCTTGCTCAAATAATGGTTGCAACATTTAATAACTTGAATGGTTTGATCAGCGTGGGAGACAATATGTACTCTGCATACGCAAACAGCGGTGAACCGAGGATCGGCAGTCTGGGTGAAGAATCCGGAACTACCGTTCAATCCGGTGCGCTTGAACAATCCAATGTAGATTTATCCGAAGAGTTTACGAGGATGATCGTATCGCAAAGAGGATTTCAAGCCAATGCACGTGTAATCACTACCGCCGATTCATTGCTTCAAGAAATCACAAATCTGATTAGATAATATTCACAATACTTTTCGCTTGAGCTGTAGTTGGTTGAAATAAAAAAAATTCCGGCTACAGCTCATCTTTGTATAAACTCTTCTGGCGGGAATAAATCAACTGCAGAATATTGGCCATTCTTTTTGCTACTGCGCTACCAAACATTATTATTAAAAGGTTTTTTCATGGCATAACAATTGAAAAAACATGTGCATATGGAACAAAAAGAAGAAAAACAGATAGTTAAGACGGAAGAAAAGTTGTCTCTTCCTAAAGAGAAGAAGGGAATTAACATTAAGATTTTTCTTTTCGGAATGCCGGTTTTTATTGTGCAACTGATAGCGGTTTATTTTATCACCGTTAACATTCTTCTTAAGGGAATACAAGCCAACAATTCTCATGTAATTTATCAGCCGGCAGAAAATATTGCCGCGTCGAAACAGAATGCTAAACAAAATGATTTTGGAAAATTTGTTTACATGGTTGATGACATGATCGTTAATCCTGCCAATACAGACGGGAAGAAACTTCTCCTTTCTTCAATAGGGTTCGACGTCGCATCCGACCACGATCAGAAAGAATTGAAGTCCAAAGATGTAATTCTTAAAGATATAATAATTTCCGTTCTGAGCAGCAAGGAGCTGGAGAAGCTGGGTAGTATGACTTATAGAGACACTTTGAGAACAGAGATCATTAAAAAATTGAATAAGATTATGCCGGACGTAAAAATTAACACGGTATATTTCAGCAAATATATTTTACAATAAAAATGGCTGCGATATTATCACAACAAGAAATAGATGCGCTGCTTAACAATATTAAAAGCGGCACCGAACAGAAAACAGAAACTCCCGCCGAGAAAGAAGCAATTCTGTTTGACTTCCGGCTTCCGAACAGAATTTCGAAAAACCAGCTTCGAATCTTAAGAAGCATCTTCGAAAATTTTGCAGAAAGTTTCAGCTCGTTTCTTGTTACTAAGCTTCAGACAATTGTAAACATTAATGTTACATCGGTAGATCAAATTTACTACTCGGAGTACGTTCTATCGGTTGCAAATCCGGCATGTTTGTTCACCTTCGAAATTAAAAACACCGATGTGAAAGGAGTGCTTGAGCTGAACAACGATTTAGCACTTTCGCTGGTCGATAAACTCCTTGGCGGAAACGGTCTTGGTACCAAACAAACAAAAGTGATAACGCCAATAGAACAAAAAGTTCTTCGAGTGGTTGTAGAACGCGTTATGCAGGATCTCAAAAAAGCGTGGCAGACAGTTGACAGCATGGAATTTGTAGTTGAAAGATTTGAGCCGGATATCGATTTTGCGCAGATAACATCTCAAAGTGAATCGGTTCTCTTAATCTCCTTCGAAATTCTGATTGGTGAGCAATCGTTTTTGATGAATATCTGTTTTGCTACTTTTGCCTTCGACACAATTCTTTCCCGCTTGTCGTCTCAAAAACTTTCATCGATACGCACAATCAAACATTACGGTTATACTGCTCAAAACGTATTAAGCCAGCATCTATCAAAAACGCTTTTGCCTGTTATAGTAGAGCTCGGAAAAACAAAACTTTCGATTAAAGAATTATTAGAAATGGAGAAGGGAGATATAATACGACTTGAAACTAAAGTGAGCGACGATCAAAAAATCAAAACTGGAAATCAAGTACTGTTTTTAGGACGCATCGGAGTTTCGAATAACAAAAAGGCAATCAAGGTCACAAAAAAAGTATTGGAAGAAACAAAATCTTTATAAGGATTGATAATGGAAAACAACGAATTAAACCAACCGGAAGATAAAACTGTATCGAATGAAAAAGCCGAGAGCGCAATGGCACAGTTTGAAGAATTTGATGATTCCAGACAGACAGGCGGTGTGTATAATGATAAATTACTCTTTCTGAAAGATTTGCCGATGAATATTTACATTGAGCTGGGCAGAACTCAGATGCAGATAAAAGATATCTTAGAACTCGAGCGCGGTTACGTTATTGAACTCGATAAACTTGCAAGCGAACCTGTTGATGTGTTTGTTAACAACAAAAAAATTGCTGAGGGGGAAGTTGTAGTGATAGATAAACATTTTGGAATAAGAATTACAAGCCTTGTAGATCCCAGCAATAGATTAAAGGATGTGGTTTAATGTCATTCCTGGATATTGTAAAATCGATTCTGCCTTTAATTATTATTGCAGGTCTGCTATTCGGTGTTCTTCTGCTTGTGCGCAAGTATTCGTTTTCTATAACCGGCAAAAAACTTCGCAATCTAAAAGTAGATGTATTGCATAATCAATTAATCCTTCCCAAAAAATATTTGTCGTTTGTACGCATCGAAGATAAAATTTTGGTTCTTGGAATAAGCGAAAACAATATTTCCGTTCTTCAAGAATTGAATTATAACGAATTTGAAGAGAGCAACACAGAATTTCAGAAAACAAAATTGAGTTTCATCGACATCTTAAAGCAAAATATGGGAATGTGATGGGCAGGAAAGTTTTAATTGCGATTGTTTCGTTACTTTTCTTTATATCGTTATCGAACTTAGCTGCCCAGCAAAATCCTGTTACGGTTCCTTTTCCCAAAATAAATTTGGATATTGGTACGGCGCAAAACGGCAACGATGTTTCCGTAACGCTTCAGATACTTTTGCTAATGACCGTGCTCTCGCTGGCTCCTTCAATTGTTATCATGACTACTTCGTACTTGAGAATAATAATCGTATTCAGTTTTTTGAAAAGTGCCCTTGGTACCCAGCAAATGCCTCCTTCGCAACTGCTGGCAGGCGTTGCATTGTTTATTACTTTTTTTGTCATGGCTCCTACATGGTCGAAAGTTAACGATGAAGCGCTGAAACCTTTGATAGAAAATAAAATGACAGTTGGGCAGGCATACGATAAAGGGATTGAACCGATCCGTCAATTTATGTTTAAAAACACCCGCAATGAAGATCTGGAATTGTTTATCGGTCTTTCTAAACAGGCACGACCAAACAACCGCAACGATGTTCCAACTTACATTCTTATTCCGTCTTTTGTTCTAAGCGAATTGCGCGCTGGTTTTATG
>CAZQQC010000020.1:0-33245 GCA_964595365.1 uncultured Melioribacter sp. | reverse complement strand
ATTTATTTCTAATCTTTTTTCCATTTTTCATTTTACACTTTCATAATAATTTCTATCGGGGTTCCGGGCAAGAGTAAGATTACGATTAAGAAAAAACTTCAATACATCTTTTCGTAATCATTTTTTTTACCCTGCCTGCCCGCTTCGACCCGCGAACCGGAGAGGTAAGTTTCTTTCGGAATCCAGTAAGAACTCTTTCCGTCTCGAAATTTCAGATCAAGAAATTCTTTTCCGAAAAGTTTTGCAAGCAATCCAATTGGAGTAAGTACAAATACAAACAGCATAGCCAGTATAAATCTGGAAATAACCCATCCGAGAGCAAATGCAAATCCCATCCAAATTCTGTAAACTGTAATTAATCTTTCCGGCATTGTTAATCCGCCAAGAAACAATATTGTCCCTATTCCAGCAAGAACTTCCCTTACAGATTGCCAGTGGTTGCGCCAGATGAGAAATAATCCGAAAATCAAAAAGATTGCACCGACTGTCAAACCGAATTTTCTCAACGATTTCCGGGAAATATAGAGTTCGCCCAGTTCATGCGCAACGTCTTTAATCCAGCTCATACTTCTCTTTCCAATTTATGTTGTCGTAAAATTCCGGTTGTTCTTCCTTAAAGAGAAGAAAATTTCCTAGAGTTAGCACGTCCATTTCAGTTCTCATAAAGCATTTGTATGCGTCGAGCGGCGATTCCACAATCGGTTCGCCCCGAACATTAAACGATGTGTTGACTATTACAGGGCAACCAGTTTTTTCGTAAAACTTTTCGATCAGTCTATGATAAAGAGCGTTATCACTTTTGTGAACGGTTTGAACACGTGAAGAGTAATCAATATGAGTAACAGCAGGGATTTCCGAACGAACGACTTTCAGCATATCGATTCCCCAAAGTTTTTTTTCAACAACGTTCATAGCACGCCGTTTCTCTTTCTTGATGTCTGCAACAAAAAGCATGTACGGGCTTTCCCTGTCCAGTTCAAACCATTCGGAAACTTTTTCGGCAAGAACCGTTGGCGCAAAAGGGCGGAAACTTTCTCTAAATTTTATTTTCAGATTCATCTTCTTTTGCATTTCAGGAGAGCGTGCATCGCCAATAATTGATCTTGCACCAAGCGCACGCGGGCCGAATTCCATTCTACCTTGGAACCAACCAATAACTCTTTCCATAGCAATCAGATCGCTGACTTTCTCTAACAACTCTTCGCTGCTCAACTTGTGCGAGGGTAATTTATATTCCTTCAAAAATTCTTCGATTTTATCATCCGTATAAATTGTACCCAGGTATGAACCTTTTTGCAAATCTCTTCCATTTTTATACGGCAACGGTTTGTTGAAATGATGATGATAGGTTATCAACGCAGCACCCAAAGCTCCGCCAGCATCGCCGGCTGCCGGCTGAATCCAGATGTCCTTAAAAATATTTTCCCTCAAAAGTTTTCCGTTGCTAACGCAATTCAACGCAACGCCGCCGGCGAGGCATAAATATTTTTCGCCGGTTTCTTTCTTAACTTTTTTTGCCATTCGAAACATTATCTCTTCGGTTACTTCCTGAACCGAACGCGCAAGATCCATCTCTCTCTGTGTCAATTTCGATTCCGGTCTTCTTGCCGGTCCGTCAAACAGTTTCGCGAACTTTTCATTCGTCATAGTTAGACCGGTGTTGTAGTTGAAATATTCCATGTTCATTTTAAACGAACCATCGTCACATAGCTCGATCAAGTGATCGTAAATTTTCTGAACATACTTTGGCTGACCGTAAGGAGCCAATCCCATCACCTTATATTCGCCGGAATTAACTTTGAATCCGGTAAAGTATGTAAATGCGGAGTACAACAATCCAAGCGAGTGAGGATAATGCAATTCGGAAAATACTTCCACGCGATTTTCATTTCCTACACCAAACGACGAAGTTGCCCACTCTCCTACTCCGTCAATAGTTAAGAACGCAGCCTTTTTGAAAGGTGATGGAAAGAATGCAGATGCAGCATGCGATTCGTGATGTTCTGAAAATAATATTTTTCCTTTGTAACCGGTCTCGTGCAAAATTAAATCTTGCATCCAGAGTTTGTCTTTCAACCACAAAGGCATCGACATCAGAAAAGATTTTAAACCCCGACCGGGATAACTAATGTAAGTTTCCAAAATTCTATTAAACTTGATAATTGGCTTATCATAGAATGCAACTGCGTCAAGCCGTTCCGCATTTATACGGGCAAACTTCAAACAGAACTTAACAGCGTTCTTCGGGAAATTGCGATCGTATTTAATGCGCGTGAACCGCTCTTCCTGCGCTGCAGCAATAATTTCGCCTTCTTTTATTAAACACGCTGCTGAATCGTGATAGTAAGCAGATATGCCAAGTATATATGTGTTCATTAATTCATGTTGTCTAATCTGGAAAGTAAATTTCAGTAATCGGAAAGAAATCTACAAGAATTCATTTCTGTTTTTGAGAAACATTGTAAGGTTGAGGTTACCTGACTTTACACAGCAGTAATTCTTGTGCCGCAATTTTCTTTATCCAGTTCTTCTTCTGAAGTAATGATTGTTTCTTTCCCGTTGTTTTCTAGAAAAGAAATCGCAGCCAAAATTTTTGGTCCCATGCTGCCCGAGGGGAATTCTCCTGCATCATAATATTTTTTTGCTTCAACTACAGTTAAATGATCTATCTGTTTCTGATTTGGCTTGTTGAAATTGATAAACACTTTCGGAACATCGGTTATAATGTAGAACCGGTCGGCATTAATTTCTTTTGCAAGTACGGCAGAGGCAAGGTCTTTATCTACAACTGCTTCAATTGCTTCCAAATATTTTGTATCGCTGTGCCAGTAAACAGGAATACCGCCCCCTCCTGCTGCAATTACTATATGACCTTTCTCAACAAGATCGCTGATAACTTGATTATTCATTACTTCCAAAGGTTTGGGCGATGCAACAACGCGGCGCCATCCCCTCTTGCGTGCGTCCTCTTTGAAAATCCAATTGTTTGCCTTGTTTAATAATTCCGCTTCCTCTTTCAAATAATAAGGGCCGATTGGCTTTGTTGGATTCTGAAATGCCGGATCGTTTATATCGATCAAAACCTGCGTGATAACCGCAACAACATTCTTATCCACGCTGGCTTTATTGAGAGCATTACGCATCTGCCGCTCTATCATGTAACCGATTCCACCTTGAGAATCGGCTACACAAATATCTAATGGCATCTTGGGAATTTTGTATTGCTGATATCCGGCTTCGTTTCGAAGGAAAATGTTTCCCACCTGCGGACCGTTGCCATGAGTTAAAACTAATTCATAACCTTGATCAAGGAGTTTGAGCAGCTTTTTGCATGTTTCCAAAGTATTTTTTTCTTGCTGTTCAATAGTTCCAATTTCATTTGCTTTCAAAAGTGCGTTGCCGCCGAAGGCAACAACTGCAATCTTTTTCATAGCAGACCTTTGGATTTTAGAACGGTCTCGATCGTAATATTTCCAATTTCATCCAGTTCATACATTACACGTGTATGAGGCTTGTTAATTTTCAAAATTCTTCCGAGATCGATAGGCGTTCCGATAATCACCGAATCACAATTCGTTCGATTGATTGTTTCTTCCAGATCTTTCACTTGCTGATCTCCGTAACCCATAGCCGGTAATAAAATTCCAATGTTAGGATATTTTTTGTAAGTCTGGCTTATGGATGCAACAGTGAACGGGCGTGGATCAACAATTTCTTTTGCACCCAACCTTTGAGCAGCAACGGTTCCGGCACCATATTTCATTTCACCATGAGTGAGAGTTGGACCGTCTTCAACAATCAGAACACGTTTGCCTGTAATAAGATCGGGATTATCAACGGAGATCGGAGAGTTTGCATCTATAACAATTGCATTCGGATTAACTTCTTTTACATTTTTATGAACAGTTTCAATTCCATCCGGCCTGGCAGAATCGACTTTGTTCACAACAACAACATCGGCAAGTCGTAAACAAGTATTACCGGGGTAGTAATGCATTTCGTGCCCGGGTCTGTGGGGGTCAGCAACTGTAATTGTTAAATCGGGTTTGTAGAATGCCATGTCGTTATTTCCACCATCCCACAAAATAACATCGGCTTCTTTTTCAGCTTCACGAAGAATTGCTCCATAATCCACACCCGCATAAATAACTCCACCGCGCGCAATGTGCGGTTCGTACTCTTCTATCTCTTCAATTGTGCAGTTGTGTTTTTTTAGATCTTCAATACTTGCAAATCGCTGAACTTTTTGTTTAACAAGATCGCCGTACGGCATTGGATGACGCACAGCAACAACTTTTTTACCGGCAGCTTGCAGCAGTCGTACTATTTTTCTTGATGTCTGGGATTTTCCCGATCCTGTTCTAACAGCAAGGACGGCAACAACAGGCTTTGTACTTTTCAACATTGTTTCTTCGCCGCCGAGAAGACGGAACGAAACTCCGGCAGCATTTACAATCGACGCTTTGTTCATAACATATTCGAACGGTACGTCGGAATAAGAGAAAACAACTTCATGAACATTTAATTTGTGAATAAGGTCAACTAATTTTTTCTCTTCGTAAATTTTTATTCCATTGGGATAAAGTTTACCGGCTAATTCGGCAGGATAGACTCTTCCTTCTATGTTCGGAATTTGTGTAGCAGTAAAAGCAGCAACATTGTAGTTTTCATTCTCTCTAAAGAAAACATTAAAGTTATGAAAATCACGTCCTGCTGCACCCATAATAAGGACGTTTCTTCGGGACATAATTCACCTCTTTTAGTTTATCCGCCTCAGGCGGAATTTATTCAACAGTAACGCTCTTGGCTAAATTTCTTGGTTGATCAACATTGAGACCTTTCTTTACAGCAATATGATACGCAATCAGTTGTAAAGGAATGACGGTAAGGATAGGCGTGAGCATGTTATGAGTTCTTGGAACTCTAATAACATGATCTACCATTTGTTCAATTTGTGTGTCGTCATCATTTACAATTGCAAGAACCCTACCTTTCCTTGCACGTACTTCCTGAATATTGCTTACAACTTTATCATAAACAGCGTCTTGAGTTGCTATAAAAACTACCGGCATGTTTTCATCAATTAAAGCAATAGGACCGTGCTTCATTTCTGCAGCCGGATAACCTTCTGCATGTATGTAAGAAATTTCTTTCAACTTTAGCGCCCCTTCAAGGGCAACCGGAAAGTTGTATCCTCTACCAAGGTAAAGAAAATTTTTTGAATCGGAATATCTTATCGAAACTTCTTTGATCAATTCATTTTGTTTAAGGATCGATTCAACCTTCTGGGGAATGTTCTGCAATTCTCGAATGATTTCCTGTCCTTCCAACAAACTTAAATTTTTTCTTCTTGCAGCAAGCAAAGTGATCAACGATAAGACGATCAACTGCGATGTAAACGCTTTTGTTGACGCAACTCCAATTTCAGGACCGGCATGGATGTAGACACCCGTGTTACTGTCTCTCGCGATTGAACTTCCGACAACATTACAAACACCAAGACACAATGCGCCTTTTTTCTTAGCTTCTTTTAACGCTGCAAGAGTATCGGCAGTTTCCCCGCTTTGGGAAATAAAAATTACAGTGTCATTTTTATCGATAAGGGGATGGCGGTAACGGAACTCGGAAGCGTAATCAACTTCTGTCGGAATTTCAGCGTACTGCTCTAGCATGTACTCTCCTACAAGCCCGGCATGCCATGAAGTGCCGCATGCACAAATAATTATTCTGTTCGAATTTATTAGCCGGTCTTCAAAACCTTGAAGCCCTCCAAGTTTTGAAATGCCTTCATCGTAAATCATACGTCCGCGCATCGAATTGTAGAGCGATTCCGGTTGATCCATAATTTCCTTCAGCATAAAATGAGGATACCCCCCCTTAGTGATCTCATCGATGCCTACATCAACTTTGTGAATTTCCTTTATAATTGTTTCATCAGCAATTGTTTTTGTTTTGAATGTGTCTTTATAAACCTCGGCTATCTCACCATCTTCGAGATACACAACTTGTTTGGTATGAGCAATCAATGCATTTACATCCGAAGCAATGAAATTTTCGTTCTGACCAATACCGATAACAAGCGGAGAGCCTTTACGGGCTGCAACCATTTTATCCGGTTCCCCCTTGTATATAACAACAATGCCGTATGTACCTTCAACTTCGTTTAATGCATAACGAACCGCTTGAAATAAGCTGTTCTTCATTTTCAAGTAGTGATCGACCAGGTGAGCAAGAACTTCTGTGTCGGTTTCACTTTTAAATTTATATCCTTCTTTGATCAAACCATTTTTAAGTGAAACATAATTTTCTATAATCCCATTGTGAATCAAAAATAAAGTGTTGTCTTCGTTAACATGAGGGTGGGCATTAATCACGCTCGGTTCACCGTGAGTTGCCCAGCGAGTATGCCCAATGCCAAGATTTGACTCCGGACGCTCGGTATAAACCAATTTTTCCAGATCGGAAACTTTACCTTTTGTTTTAATGACTTTGCATTCTTTGTGATTGATAATTCCGATTCCCGCAGAATCGTATCCTCTATACTCCAATCTTTTCAGTCCCTCTAAAATGATGGGCACACAATTTTTTTCACCGATATAACCAACTATGCCGCACATAGTTTCTCCTAAATATGTTATGAAAAAGAAAAGTTAAAATGAAAGGATTTAATGGTCCGGACACGGACGCAACAGCAGAGGTATCAATTTGCGATAGCAGAAATTCCTTATTGAGGTTATATAATTTGATTTCATCGGGTTTAATTTCACTTCCAAATTTTGCCCCTACAATTTCAAAAAAAATATATGGATTTGCAACACCGAATTAAGAAATTATTTCCGCGTTAGAGATCAAAATTCTCAAACCCATTATGGAAACAGAAAAAAGTTTCAAGTAGATAGAAAAAAATGGGGTTATCTTTGCACAGAAAGAATCTTCCGATAGGTGAAAAACAAATTGAAGTATAAATAGCCAAAGGAGCGAAGGAATGATCATATACATAGAAGCAACGAAGAATTGAACATACTTGTAATCGAGACGCAGTATAAGGCAACGAAATAATTTTCCAAATTTTCTTCTCACAAGAAAAAATTTAACTCGCTACCATGAAATCCTCCCGTTGATACGCCCTATATCGGAAGTGAGAAAATAACAGTGAGTCGATAAGTAAGAATGGATTTTCCATATATTTATATATATTTGATCTGTAAAAATGAATTTTCGAAAATAGTTTTATACCAATGTTTATTATCAGCTCGTCAAAAATTTTTTAACATAATCGGGATGAAACCTTAAATGAATTACAAAATATTTAGAAGAAGCATTGCGTTCTTTATATTTATCGCAACGGGAATAGTTTATTATCTAACAGTCCAACCTTCGGTTTCTTTTTGGGATTGCGGTGAATACTTAGCAACAGCGTATAACCTGCAAATTCCTCATCCGCCCGGGGCGCCTCTGTTTCTGCTTCTGGCAAGATTTTTCTCAATGCTTCCAATTGCAACAAATATTGCGTTCAGAATGAATCTCATTTCCGTACTTACAAGCGCCATATCCGCTTCGCTTCTCTATTTCATAATCATCAAAGTAATCGAAAATTACAGAGGAAAAGATTATAAATCATTTGCCGAAGCTGCTCTGGTATATGCGATAGCCGTAATAGGCGCGTTAACAAACGCATTCACTTATATTTCATGGTGGAACGCAGTTGAAACAGAAGTTTACGCTACCAATACGTTTGTATTCGCTGCAATTATGTATATCATGCTAATCTGGAATGAGCGAGCCGATGAAGTTGACAACGAAAAATTTATTCTGCTGCTGGCTTACCTTGTGGGCTTATCCACAAGCTTACGTTTGATGGGCGCGCTTACAACTCTATCCATTATAATGCTGATCATGTTCAGAAAATATATTACTGATGAAAAAGAGCTAAAGAAAACGATCTATTATATTCTAGTGAATGTTGGAGTCGTATTGCTTTTGGCAATTGTGTTGTGGGCAAGTCAAACCGGCACTCAGCCGCCGATGCCTGAAGCTTATCAATCTTTCGATGTGAAATTTGCAGCGATAGTTTTTTTTGCAACCGTTGTATTTATCGCAGCTTTCTGGAAAAAACTTGTTCATAAAAATTCGATTTACTACGTGCTACTTGCAGGTGGAATTCTGCTTGTTATTATTTATCCCGGACTCGTGCGGTATCTGCCAGACTTTATAGGAACAATCGCCGGTTCGAGCAACAATATTGCCCTGGTAACCATAATTGCAATTTTTGCCGTGCTCGGTTACATAGTTTACCTCACAAAGAAAAAGAATAAACCTACGCTAAATTTAATTGCGAAAAGTTTTCTATTCATCATACTTGGGTTTACTTCTTATGCTGTGATAATTATCCGTGCAAATCTTAACCCGCCGATAAATGAAAACGCGCCGTCAAATTTTAGTTCTCTTGTAACTTATCTTAACCGCGAACAGTATGGTGAGTGGCCGAGTTTTCAGAGAAGGTATTCAACCGAAGGCCATCAGCAGGGAATCTTCTCAAATTATTCCAGCGATCTTGATTTCTTGTGGAATTACCAGATAAATCATATGATGACCCGATACATACTTTGGAATTTTGCCGGCAGAGAATCGTGGGATCAGGATTCCGGACCAAACGTCTGGCCCTTCAATGGCGTTGCAAATTTGGTCGGTAAATTATTCGGTTTGAGATTTAACGGCGATGCATCAAAATCATATTTCGGAATTCCGTTCTTGATTGGAATTATAGGTATCTATTTCCATTTCAAAAAAGATTGGAAGATTGCGGCTGTTTTTATGGTGCTATTCCTCCTTATCACTTATGCAACAGCATATTACCAGAACCAGCAGGAGCCTCAGCCAAGGGAAAGAATTAAATTTTACGGAACAATGTGTTTTATGTTCAGCATCTGGATTGCAGTCGGGCTTCATAACTTAATCGAGCTGCTCAAACAAAAGTATTCTAAATTTCAGCTCGCAAAATATTTGCCGGGTGTTGTTCTCGTACTCGCATTCGTTTTTTTGCCAATGAGATTGTTCCAATCGAACTACCGCGAGCAAGATAGATCGAAAGATTGGCTGCCCTGGGATTTTGCATACAACATGCTTCAAAGCTGCGAGCCAAATGCAATTCTATTTACAAACGGAGATAACGATACATTTCCCCTCTGGTATCTTCAGGAAGTTGAAGGAGTTCGGCAGGATGTTAGAATTGCAAATCTAAGTTTAATAAATACTCCCTGGTACATTCGCCAGCTAAAGTATGAAGAGCCGCACGGTGCTAGAAAAGTTGATATGAATTTAAGCGATGATGAAATTGACAATATACGTCCGGTTAGATGGGAAACTAAAACAATAGATTTACCCGTGCCAGCCGTGCTGGATAGTTCTTTGGAAGTAAGAAAAAAAATGGTTATGCAGGATACAATGGCAACATGGCTGAATAAAATTGAGTTCAAGGTTGAACCGACTCTAAACTTTGGAGATGTTACTGCGATCCGTGCTCAGGATATTGCGGTGCTGTCAATCATCGAGGCAAACAGTTGGAAACGTCCCATCTATTTTGCTACAACATGTAGCAACGACAGTAAAGTTGGATTGGACGATTACCTTCAGCTGGAAGGACTGGCTTACCAGCTTGTACCGTACAAGAACAAATCCAACATTGAAATGATAGACGAAGGCAGAATGTGGAAAAACTTGATGGAAGAGAATCCGTCATTCAGAAAGACCTTTCAGCCGGGATTCAAGTTCAGAGGTATGAACGATAAAAGCATTTATTACGACGACAACCATGAAAGGATGATTCAGAATTATCGCCAATTATTTATCAGGTTTGCTATGTACTTTACAGGCCACCGGCAAAGCGACAAGGCGGTTCGTGTTATGGATTATATGCAGAATAAAATTCCTATGGATTATGATAATGCCGATTACCGTGTGCTTTTCGATATCTCAAATATTTATTATGCGGCTCGCAGGATGGATAAGTACAAAGAATTTGCTTCCTACGTTGAAAAGAAAGCACTCCAAAGAATTGGTTCTAACCCCCGGGAAATAACATCATTCTATAATCCTTATACTTTGCTGCTGCAGGTTTACGAAAATCTTGAAGAATATGACAAAGCAATTGATATTTTAAACAAACTGAAGGTCTTCTACCAGAACGATCCTACAATTGAACAGCTTTTAACAAAATATCAAAGTTTGAGGAAAACGCAGGCTAAACCGTAAAATATTTCGGGTTGAATTAAATCTTTTTAGCCTTTTGGTTGTCAAATGCACGGGTGAAAGACTGCGTTTTAATTATCGGCAGTTTAAGTGAAACTTTGGTGTACTTATTATTTGTTTAAGCTATAAGTTTACCAATTCGTATTTTTCAATCAGTGAATAGAAAAAACAATTAATGAAAATATATTTGTCTCCGGTATTGAATCCACAGACTGTAAGATCCCGCCGTTTCGGTTGTAAATTAAATTATCATTTATTTTCAAAGTCAAGGATTTAAGATGCATCTTTCCAGAAAATCGTATTACATTTTTAGCGTTATAGTTCTGTTTCTTGTGCTGGTATTTATATTAAAAATCGTTTTGTCGAAATCAACAGAGCGCCCCAGCTTAAAACCACTTGTTGTTGTTGGAAAGATAACAAACGGAGAAGCAATTAGAACCGAGACTTTAACGGGCGACATACTTCCTATCCAGCAGGCTAACATTTTTTCTAAAGTGAACGGCAATATTGAAAAGATATTTGTTGATATTGGCGACCGTGTTAATCAGAACCAACTGCTTGCACTTATTGATACAACCATTTACGCTCAGAACGCTAAGCAGGCAAAAGCAAACTTTATGCAAGCCGAAGCAAATTACGTTAACGCAAAACTTAATTACGAAAGGAATAAAAAATTATTGATTCAAAAGTTAATTGCCCAGCAGGATCTGGATAACGCAAAAACAAGTTTCGAGGTTGCTTCTGCCCAGCGGGAAGCAACAGAAGCTGCGTACAACAATGCTTCAACTCAATTAGACTACTGCAAAGTTGCGGCGCCTTTCACTGGAACGATTACGAAAAGGCTGCTCGATCCGGGTGCGTATGTAACAGCCTCAACTGGCATTCAAAGTTCCGTTCTGTTCACACTGATGAATATCGACCGCCTCAAGACAATAGTTAACGTTCCCGAACGAAGTGTTCCGTATCTTAAAAATGTTAAAGATGTTGTTATTACAGCAGATGCATTGCCTAATCAAAAATTCGGAGGAAGAATCAGCAAGATTAGTCAGTCGATTGATCTTGCAACAAGAACAATGTCGGTTGAAATAGACATTGACAATTCTGCTAAAACATTAAAGCCAGGAATGTTTGCGACGGTTCAATTTATTCTCGAGAAAAAATACAACACGCCTATTGTTCCAAATCAAGTTGTGCTGAATGATGAAAAAGGCGATTTCGTTTATTTGCTGAATTCCGATACTACCGTTTCGAAAAAATATGTGAAGATCGGTATTAGAATGGACAGTACGTTTGAAGTTTTATCGGGTGTGGACACTGAGAGCCGTGTTGTGTTTATCGGGCAAAATTTAGTTAAAGACAAAATGAAAGTTAAAATAGCAAAGTAAAATTTTATGTGGCTAACCAGACTTGCTCTAAAATATCCTATCACAACCTTAATGGCTGCAATAGCAATTTTTGTATTGGGGTTTGTATCGTTTGTTCAACTGCCCATCGATATGCTTCCAAACATTCAAATTCCTGTGGTGAGCGTTATAACTTTTAACAGTGGCGCCGGACCATCGGACATGGAACAAACAGTCACGGTTCCAATAGAAAGAGCGGTCAGTTCAACAAACAACGTTAACTACGTTCAATCGACCACACGCGAAGGAGTTTCTCAAGTCCGCGTTAATTTTAATTGGGATGCAAGCACCGATGTCGGATTGATCGATGTAATTCAAAAAGTGAATAGGGTTTTAAATTTACTTCCAACGGCAGCGTCTCAACCACTCGTTTTACGATTTGACATAACCAACATTCCCGTTTGCACTGTTGCTTTAAGCGGAGACATTGACGAACGTGCTTTGTACGATATAGCTTACAATGTTATCGAACCTCAGTTAGAACATTTACCGGGCGTTGCATTTGCACAGGTTACCGGAGGTAAGATTCGTGAAATTCATATTAGAGTCGATCGAAACAGGCTGGATGCACTCAACTTATCACTTCAACAGGTAACGCAAGCCGTTGCTTCATCTAACTTAATTGTTCCTTCCGGCAGTCTGAAATCTGGGGTGTTCGATTATTCTTTGAGAACAGAAAGCCAGTTTAATGTTGTTGAACCGATGGGTAATATAGTAATCAAAAATGTAAACGGTGTTCCGATACGTGTACGCGATGTTGCATACGTAGAAGATTCGTACCAGGAACAGACCGAAGTGATTCGTCATAACGGAAAGCCGGGCGTAATTTTGAGAGTTCAAAAAACTTCGGGTGCCAACACAGTGGAAGTTGTAAATGCCGTTGTGAAAGCTTTGACGACATTGAAAGATGTTCCACCATCTGTAAAGGCATCGCTTGGACTCGACCAAAGTTTATACATCCGTCAATCTATAAGCGGTTTATCTCAAGAGGCTGTACTTGGCGCCCTGCTGGCAACGTTGATCATTCTTCTGTTCTTGCGTAATGCCAGAAGCGCTCTAATTATTTTTCTTGCAATTCCCCTTTCAATTCTTGCAACATTCATCTTTTTTAGATTCAGCGGAACAACTTTGAATATAATGACATTTGGAGGTCTGGCGCTTGGAATCGGCAGATTGGTGGATGATTCTATCGTTGAACTGGAAGCAATCTCGCGGCATTATGCAACAATGCAAAGAGATAAAAAACCAAAGATGCAGGCAACACTTGATGCTGCGCTTGAAGTTGCATCGCCGATTTTTATATCGACTCTAACTACAGTAATAGTATTTCTTCCCGTAATATTTTTAACCGGAATTGCAAAACTGCTGTTCCTTCCGCTGGTAATTACCATTACCGTTGCATTGTTCTCTTCATTCTTTGTCTCAAGAACCGTTACACCTTTAATGTGTTATAACTACTTGAGAGCCGAGCGTGAGTTTGATCCCGATTCCAAAAAAATTTCAGACCGGCTTCAGAAAATTGCCAAAAATCTTTTGGATCGAATTGACTCCTATTATCAAAACACATTGTTGAAAGCGTTGAAAAAGAGAAAGCTTGTTATAATAGGTGTGGTGGGATTTTCAATCCTTTCTTTTATACTTTTCAAATTTATTGGAACTGAATTTTTCCCCGATGCAGATGAAAGTCAATTCTCGGTCGGTGTTCGTTTGCCGGTAGGCACCAGAATAGAAGAAACCGAAAAGTTTGTTGTTCGCATCGAAAAAATAATACGTTCTAATGTACCTGAAGCTCAAACCATTATTTCCGATATTGGCGTTCCCAATGCAAGAAGTGGAAATTTGTTCGGAGGAAATTCCGGCGGGCATTCCGCAAATATTAGTGTTGCTTTAACTGCCCCCGAAGATAGAGACAGAACTGTCTTCGATATCATAAAAATTTTACGCCCTAAACTGATGAATCTCTCCGGCGCTCAAATATTTATTAACAGCGGCGGCTTTTTGAAATTTCTGCTCAACTTCGGTTCATCGGCTCCGATCGACGTGATAATAAGCGGCCAGGATTTTGAGACCGCAAACAAACTTTCTCAGGAAATTTATGAGATCGTAAGATCTACAAAAGGGGCTACAGACGCTCAAATTTCAAGAGAACTTAATTTACCGGAACTTCATATAGCAATCGACAGGGAAAAAGCCGGCGCTCTCGGTATTAACGTTCAACAAATTTCAAATACAATTACAACTGCAATCAGCGGAACAGTTGCATCTATTTTTACTGATCCGCAAAGCGGAAATCAATACAACATTTTAGTGAGACTAACCGAGGATTACAGAAATAAGATTGACGACATTAAAAACTTGAGCGTGCAAAATTCTCCAGGGCAAACTATCAAACTATCTAACCTTGTAAATGTTAGTCTTGTGAAAGCCCCTATCCAGATCGACAGACGATATCAGGAGAGAATTGTTGAAGTGACTGCAAATGTTCAGGGAAGAGATCTCGGAAGCGTATCGAAAGAGATAAGCGAAAAACTTGCAGCAGTTCAAATCCCATCCGGTTTTCGAGTGCAGCAGAGCGGAAATGTTGAGCAGCAACAGAAAACTTTCGGAGATTTGGGCTTGGCATTAATCCTCGCAATCATACTGGTTTATATGGTAATGGCGTCACAGTTTCAATCGCTTGTGGATCCTTTCATAATTATGTTTACGGTTCCTTTGGGAATGGTAGGTGTTATCTGGGCTTTGTTCTTAACCGAAACAACTCTTTCGGTAACTTCATTTGAAGGAGTAATTGTAATGATCGGAATTGTAGTTTCGAACGGAATATTGCTTGTTGATTATACAAACAAACTCAGGAAATCCGGAATAGAACTTCATGAAGCCGTTGTTAAAGCCGGACGAACAAGACTGCGCCCCATCCTTATGACAACGCTGGCAACTGTTTTAGGATTGATTCCTCTTGCGCTCGGAGTTGGCGGAGAAAAATCCCAGGCGCCGTTGGCAATTGCAGTAATAGGCGGCTTAACCGTCTCAACTTTCTTAACGCTGCTGTTTATTCCGACACTTTACACACTGTTTGAAGAAAAATTTAGAGCAAAAATGATTAATGAAAATGAAGGCAATTAACACAATCCGTTTGATTTTATTTTTTGCTGTCGCAATGTTTTTTAGCGATGCAACTTTTGCGCAAATAGACACACTCACAATTGAACAATGTATCTATATTGCATTGAATAACAATCCACAGATTAAAATAGCCGAAAATAATTATGAGTTGTCGGCTTCAAATTTAACCGGCATACGGTCATCGTTACTTCCGCAGATTTCGTTACAGTCGAGCTATGTTAAAAACGGCGGAACGTTTTTCTTCGGACCTACGGCAAGACCTGCACAGTACGAAAACTATTCAATTGGTTTACAGGCACAGCAATTAATATTTGATTTCGGAAAAACATTTTCCCGTGTTTCGGGTACGTCGGCTCTGAAAAATGCATCGGAACAAGATTTGATTTTCGCAAAGCAAAATCTGATACTTAACACATACATTGCATACTTTTCATATTTGCAGGCGGAAAGAATTCAAAAAGTAAATTTGGAATCTCTTAAGCAGGCAAAAGAACATCTGGAACAAACAGAAAAATTTTATGATGTTGGAAAAAAACCGCAGTTCGATGTTCTCAAAGCTAAAACTGATGAAGCAAATGCAAAAGTTAACCTTATCACATCGCAAAACAATCTTATTGTAAGCAGACTTCAGCTTGAAAATGTTCTTAACACAAAACTTAGCGCCAACTTCCACTTGAAAGATAACCTCGAATTGAGAAAAGACTCTGTTAGTTTAGACAACGCATTCAAAATATCTTATACAAACAGGCCGGAATTGATCGGAAATAAATACAGAGTTGAAGCTAGCAGATCTTTTGTAACCTCAGCGCAGACTTCGAACCTGCCGACAATAAGTGCAGCCGGCGGATACACGTCGCGAGGTTACGGGTTGAACCAAAGATTTCTGGATGTGTGGAATGTCGGCTTGAATTTCTCTTTGCCGATCTTTCAAGGATTTGCTCTGGAGGCTGGGATTGATCAAGCCAGGGCAAACCTGAATGTTGCAGAAGCGCAATACGATTACACACTTCAGACGGTCAACCTCGATGTTCAATCTCAATACTCGAGCGTTAAACTGGCACTGGCTAAGATTGATGCAACCCAATCTCTTCTTCAGCAAGCCGAAGAAGCATTTAAGCTTGCCGAAGCAAGATACACGGAAGAGGTCGGAAGCCCCATTGAAATTACCGATGCCAGAGTAACACTGCTAAATGCGCAAACAACTTATATCCAATCGCTGTACGATTATCAGGTTGCTTACGTTCGTCTTCAGAAGGCAATGGGCATACTTAAGTAACACCTCCCTTAAACTTAGCAGCTATAATTCCAGCTTAACCCCGGGTTCTCGTATACGAAAGCCGGTTGCAACACCACAACAGATCAAAAAGAATAGAGACATAAATTTTATTGATTAAACGGATTAATCGGTTCCTATCCATTCAATCTGTTGAATCTGAGTCCTATTAATTTTTAACGAATTACAGATGTGATCGCATTCATCAAAGTATCCGGAAAAATTCCGAACACTAAAACAAACAATGCAGAGATTACAACCGCAGCCAGGCTGAGTGACGAAATGTTAATCTTAAATTCTTCCATCGAATCTCTAAAATACATCACAACAACAACGCGGATGTAAAAGTAAACGCTGATCACACTCGATAAGACGCCTACAATTGCAAGCCAGGTGAGATTACTTTGAATTGCAGAAACAAACACATAGTACTTTCCGAAGAAGCCGGCGAGTGGCGGAATTCCGGCAAGAGCAAACATGAACAACGCCATTAAAGCAGCAAGTACCGGACTTTTAGAATGAAGCCCGGCAAATGAATTCATACCGATTCGTGAATCGTTTTCACCTTCAACGATGGAAATAATTGCAAATGCGCCGATGTTCATGAACGCATAAACTGTTAGGTAAAAGATTATTCCGGCAACACTGTATGAGTTTCCGGCAGCAAGACCGATTGCCATGTATCCCGCATGTGCTATTGAGGAATATGCAAGCATACGTTTCAAATTATCTTGAGAGATTGCAACAATGCTGCCAAAGATCATCGAGAGTGTAGAGATCGCAGCGAAATAAGGAGTAAAAACATTGTGCGTGTTAGAACCGAACACGGCAGATAGAACGATTATCAATACGCTGAACGCTGCTGCTTTGCCTGTTGTAGACATCAAGCCGGCAACGGTTGTGGCAGAACCTTGATAAACATCCGGCACCCACATGTGGAACGGAACCGCAGCAATTTTGAAACTGAATCCGATCAAAAAAAGTATTAAGCCGAGCATAAAAATAATGTTGGAAGAATAAACTGAAAAGTTTTCGACAAGATTTTGAATGCTTGTCGAGCCGGCAGAACCGTAAATCAATGCGATGCCGTAAACAACGAAGCCGGTTGCGAAAGCGCCAAGCAAAAAATATTTCATAGATGCTTCGTTGGCAGAAAACTTTTTGCGGTTAATTCCGGCAAGAACGTAGAAGCAGATTGACATCAGCTCCAGACCCATAAAGATCATCAGTATATCGCGGGCACCGGACATCACCATCATTCCCAGTACAGACGACTGAACTAAAATGTAATACTCACCGTAATATGTTCCATACTTTTTCAGATAATCTATTGACGAGAGCACAACCAGCGCAGCGCCAATGTTGAAAATAAAGTTAAAGATTGCCGGTTTACCACCGACCTCGATCATTCCGCCAAACAAAACAGAATCTCGATTTATATTCAGAAGCGAATAAACCGCCACAGTAAAAAACATCGCTATTGAAAACCACGGTAGAATCTGTTCGCTTTTCTTCGTCGTGATTTCGACAATGACAGATAAAACAATCCCAACACCAATAATAATGTGGGGCATTAACAAAAAATATTCGTAGTTATTTGATGGCATAATTTATTAGGCTGCTATTTATTCATTTGGTTTCGAGCAATTTTTTTATTGAGTTTAAGACCATTTTCCAGTTTTCGGTTAAATGCTCTTTCATATTCTCGGTTTTAATGTTGCTGTTAGAAAGTGTGAGAACGGTTTCACCTTCTTCCTGCTGCAGTTCGAATGTAATGGTGTAATAATTTTCCGGAATGTTTTCTATTCCGCTCATTGAACTCCAATAAGTGTACTGCAGAATTTTTTCCGGCTCTATCTGCAAGATTGTACCACCGTCTTCATATTGCTTCCCTTCCCACATTCCCCTAAAGATAATGCGGCTTCCAACTTTCCAGCCTGCCTCGCCGGCAGGAGGGTCGGTTACGGTTTCCGTCCCGAAAAGATATTGTTTTATCATTTCCGGATTAGTAAGAGCCTCCCAAACTTCGGAGGTGCTTGCTTTTACCCGAACAGAAACTTTCACCTTTAAATCATTCTCTTTATTCATAGCGGACCTTTCTTTCATCTAAGCAGATTGATAGAATACGTACCGACTTGCTGAAGGATAGACTGCGTAGAAGATTCAGTAAGTTTCAAAAATGTATCCGGATAAACACCTATCCAGACGATGAAAATCAAAATCGGAACTATTACTATCATCTCGCGCAAATTCATGTCGGTCAATTCATGTTTCAGTTCTTCGTTCTTAACTTCGCCAAAGACAAC
Organism: uncultured Melioribacter sp.; assembly: GCA_964595365.1. GTDB lineage: Bacteria > Bacteroidota > Ignavibacteria > Ignavibacteriales > Melioribacteraceae > Fen-1258. Next base: position 14,892 of record CAZQQC010000020.1, on the reverse strand, counting down.
GCGCTGATACATCCATAACAAATAAACTGAGGCAAAGATAACCCCGCTCGCTCCAAAAATTGTAAACCACCAGCTGTTCAGTACCGGCGATTTAAATGAACCGAGCAGAATTAAAAACTCTCCGATGAAGCCGTTCAATCCCGGTAATCCAACAGATGAAAGCATTGCAATCATCAAAACAGTTGAGTAGAGAGGAACAAGTTTTGCAATTCCGCCATAAAAAGAAATTTCACGATGGTGTGTTCTTTCATAAACAACGCCAACCAAAAGGAATAGTGCACCTGTAGATAAACCGTGGTTGATCATTTGAATAACCGCACCTTGCACAGATTCAACCGTCATTGCAAAAATTCCAAGGACAACAAATCCCAGGTGCGAAACCGATGAATACGCTACAAGTTTTTTCATATCCGGCTGCACCATCGAAACGAGCGCACCGTAAACAATTCCAATAACTGCCAGAACAGAAACATACGGTGAGAACTGAACTGCCGATTGTGGAAAGAGCGGTAGACAAAAACGAACTAGTCCGTACGTGCCCATTTTCAGAAGTACGCCGGCAAGAATAACCGAACCCGCTGTTGGTGCTTCAACATGTGCATCGGGCAGCCACGTATGCAGCGGAAAGATCGGCACCTTTATTGCAAAACTCAAAAAGAATGCGCCGAACATCCATCCTTGAATTTGATGCGGAACCGTTGGACCAACTTTGTAAAGATCTATCAAACTTGTTGTAAACTTTCCCAGCATTCCGGATGCATAAACCGTCAGCCAAATAATTGCTACAAGCATCAAAAGACTTCCGAACATCGTGTAGATGAAAAACTTAATCGAGGCGTAAATTCTTCTTTCGCCGCCCCAGATTCCGATAATGAAGTACATCGGTATCAGCATCGCTTCCCAGAAAATATAGAAAAGGAAAATATCGAGCGAAATAAAAACGCCGAGCATTCCGGCTTCAAGAAAAAGCATTGAGAAGGTGAACATCTTCACATTTTTCTCGATCGTTTTCCAGGTTGAAAGAAGAGTTAACGGCGTAAGAAAAGTTGTAAGTAGAACAAGAAGCAACGAAATTCCGTCAACGCCAACGTGGTAGCTGATGTTTAGACTTTTAATCCATGTTACTTGATAAACAAACTGAAACTGTGGATTCCCGTAATTGAAGCGGCAATAAACAAAAAGCGAAATTATAAATGCGATCGACGAAACAATCAAGCCGGACCATCTGGCAAACTGTCTCTGCTCGTTTCTAAGAAAGAGAACAAGAACACTGCCGATGATCGGAGTAAGAAGTAAGTATGTTAAAAGTAAGTTTTGTTCCATGTATTTCCTTTGCGTTCTTCGCGTCTCCTCGGCGTTCCCTGCGGTTAAAGGCTTAACCGCATATGCATCGAAGAATTCCGCAAAGAATGCAGAGAGTTATAGACTAAATATCAACCACAAAAGAACCAGTGCAATTCCTACCATCATTATCAATGCATAGGACTGTGCAATACCGGTCTGTACTTTTTTAATAACACCGGAAATTATATCTACAACTTTTGCGGCACCGTTAACCGTTCCGTCAATCAAGGTAGCATCTGTAAACTTCCATAAAATCTTTTCGCTTCCCTTCTGGATTGGCAGAACAACGGCGGCTTCGTAAACTTCATCAACAAAATATTTATTAAACAACAGATTATAGATTTTTTTGAATCGCGATGAAATATTCCCGGCTATTTTTGGATTTTTTGTATAAACATAAAGCGCAAAATAAATTCCGCACAGTGCCAATCCAACAGAAACAGCCATCAATAAAATTTCTTCGAAATGAGTTGAAGTTGAAAACATAGCAAGCTTTTCTTGAGCCGGAGAATAAATTGGTTCGAGCCAATTTTCTAAAAGATTTCCGTGCTCGCCGGCAAAAACTTTCGGTAATCCGATATAACCGCCAGCAACTGATAAGAACGCCAGGACTATCAATGGTACAGTCATAACAGCCGGTGATTCGTGCGGATGAATATGATGATGATCGAATCTTTCATTGCCGTAGAAAGTCAGCGATATTAATCTGAACATGTAGAATGCCGTCATCATTGCAGTGATAACACCTATGAACCAGAAAACAAAACTTCCGTTTGAATAAGCGTTCCATAAAATTTCATCTTTGCTGAAAAATCCCGAGAGACCCGGCACGCCGGAGATTGCAAGCGTTGCAATGAAAAATGTCATATAAGTTCTCGGCATGTATTTTTTTAGTCCACCGTATTTTTGAATGTTCTGTTCGTCATGCATGCCGTGAATGACCGAACCGGCACCGAGGAACAAAAGCGCTTTGAAGAATGCGTGTGTCATAACATGAAAGATGGATGCCGGAAACGCTCCTACACCGGCAGCCAAAAACATGTAACCTAACTGGCTAACTGTTGAATACGCCAAAACTTTTTTGATGTCGTTCTGAACGAGTCCGATAGTTGCCGCCATTAATGCGGTAAGCGCGCCGATCACAGCAACGACGGTCATAATAGCAGGGGCCGAAGCGAACAAAATTGAAGTCCGCGATACCATATAAACGCCTGCAGTAACCATAGTAGCGGCATGTATAAGAGCCGATACGGGAGTTGGGCCCGCCATAGCATCCGGCAACCAAACAAATAATGGTATCTGTGCCGACTTACCAGTAGCGCCGATAAACAAAAAGAGAGCTATCAAACCGAACGTTGATTCTGCAACCGGAAATACTTGTGCTCTCGTAAAAACTTCTTTGAAGTTGAGTGAATCGAAAGTCATATAAATCAAAAACATTCCGAGCAAAAAACCAAAATCGCCGATTCGATTAACGACAAACGCTTTCTTTGCTGCCTGTGCTGTCGTTCCCTTCTCAAATTTTCTATCGTACCAAAAACCAATAAGAAGGTAAGAGCAGAGGCCAACTCCTTCCCATCCAAGGAAAAGAACCACAAAATTATCGCCAAGAACAAGATTCATCATTGCAAAGATGAAAAGGTTGAGATATGCGAAGAATCTCCAGAACCCTTTGTCTCCGTGCATGTAACCGATCGAATAAACATGTATCAAGAATCCAACGCCGGTTACGATAAGAGACATTGTAAGAGAAAGCTGATCGACAAGATATGCAAACTTTATGTTGAGTCCACCAACGCTCAGCCATGAGAATAAATTGACTGTGTTCGATCTTTCGTCAGCCGGAAGATAAAGAGTTTGAATAAAAGCGCCGAGCGCAACAAGAAATGAAATTCCGACGGTTGCACTTCCAATAATACCGATAAGTTTTTCATTCTTAATTTTTCTGCCTAATAATCCGTTGAACACGAATCCAAGCAGAGGTAAAAGTGTTGTTAGATAGATATAGTTTATCATCACCACTTGAAAATGTTTATCTCGTCTATGTTAACTGTCTTTTTATTTCTGAATATCGCTATAATGATTGCGAGCCCTACCGCAGCTTCGGCGGCGGCAACCGTCATAACAAAAAATACAAATACCTGTCCAATCGAATTACCGAGATAAGAAGAAAATGTTACCAGCGTAAGGTTAGCGGAGTTGAGCATCAGTTCGATGCACATGAACACAACTATTGCATTTCTCCTTATCAATACTCCTGCAACGCCCACGCTGAACATGAATGCGCTGAGAATCAGATAATATTCCATCGGTATTGATAACATAATTTTTCTCTTCTTTGTTATTATGAGCGAAGCGATGAATTTTTCTCTTTTTACTTTGAGATGAAATTGTCTCCAAAGTACTTGTTTAATCTGAAATATACCGCAGATACCACGGATCAAATAAATTTTTCACGGATTTATTTTTTGATAAATTACTTTTGAGCCAGCTTCATAACATTCTTCACTCGAATTTTTTTTTAGCTAGAACCAAAGCACCGATTGTAGCAGCAAGAAGTAAAAATCCCGCCACTTCAAACGGAATTATATAATTAGTATAAAGCTGCTGACCAATAGTTTGAATTGTTCCTGCTTTAATGCTTGCGGCTTCGTCCGGCGTTAAAGTCCGCGAAGGCCTTCCGTAAAAAATCATGTATGCAACCTGAACGAAAACAAAAATACAGATAAGTATCGCAAAAAATTTAATCCCTTTTTTATCGACAAAAAGTTTATGTTCTGCTTCGGTGTTCAATAACATTAAAACAAAAAGGAATAAAACCATAATAGCGCCGGCGTAAACTATTACCTGCACAACCGCTATGAACTGAGCATTTAGCAAAAGATACAAACCGGCAAGCGAAAAAAAGTTTAGGACAAGAAATACAGCTGCAAGAACCGGATTAGGCCGCGTGATCATCATTACAGACGTAACGCTGGCAACTATGGCAAGTACTATAAAAAGTATCAGCTCTAAATTCATTTATGGAGTATTCCTGTAAATCATTCTAGGAAATGGAATCGCCTCGCGTAAATGTTCCAGTCCGCAAATCCAACTGACTGTTCTTTCGAGCCCGAGTCCGAACCCGGCATGCGGAACAGAACCGAACCTTCTCAAATCCAAATACCATTCGAAGAATGCTTGAGGCAAATTGTGCTCTTTAATTCTTTCCAACAGAAAGTTTAAATTATCTTCGCGCTGGCTTCCGCCGATAATTTCTCCGTAACCTTCCGGTGCGATAACATCCACTGCAAGTGCAACTTTCGGATTTGCGGGATCGCGTTTCATATAGAACGCTTTTACTTCGGCAGGATAACGATGAATCATAACCGGACGATCGAATTGTTCTCCTATGATTGTTTCATCCGTTCCGCCAAGATCATTTCCCCACTGAAAATCCGTGCCGTGCTTTTTCAAAATTTCAACTGCTTCGGTGTAAGAAATTCTCGGGAAAGGCCGAACAACTTTTTCAAGTTTTGTAGTGTCGCGTTCAAGTTCTTTCAATTCTTCTTTCCGATCTTCCAAAACACACTTAACTATGTACTCCAAAAATTCTTCGGCAAGCGACATATCGTCATCAAGATCGTAAAAAGCCATCTCCGGTTCAACCATCCAGAATTCAGTTAAATGGCGCCGTGTTTTGGATTTCTCGGCACGGAAAGTTGGGCCAAAAGAATAAACTTTTCCAAGCGCCATCGCACCGCTTTCTTCGTAAAGCTGCCCCGATTGCGTTAAGTAAGCCTTGCCGAGATCAAAATATTCCATCTCAAAAAGTGTTGACGTTCCCTCGCAAGCATTCGGTGTGATAATTGGAGGATCGAATAATACAAACCCGCGTGAATCAAAAAAATCGCGAATGGCTTTTACAACCCGCGCACGGATTTTAAGAATTGCAACTTGTCTCTTCGAACGGACCCACAGGTGCCGGTTGTCGATCAAAAATTCTATGCCGTGTTCCTTCGGCGTAATTGGATATTCATGAGCAATTGAAATCGTTTTCAAATCGGTCACATCAAGTTCATGCCCGCCAACAGATCGCGGTTCAACTTTGACTGTGCCAATCACTTCGAATGACGATTCTTGAGTTAGCTTTTCTGCGTTTTCAAAAATTTCATCGTCAACGTTTCCTTTGAACACAACGCATTGAACATATCCGGTACCGTCGCGCAATATCAAAAACTTTAGTTTGCCGCTCGATCTTTTATTATAAAGCCAACCTTTTAATGTGACTTTTTCGCCGACGTGATTTTTTAGGTCTTTAATGTAGACTGAAGGTCTAATGCTCATAATTTTCAGAAAATTGACGGACAAATATAAGTAAGCGGCTCTTAATTATGCAAAATGAATACAACTAAATTATTACATGGCTAAGCGGTACAAATTGCTTTTATTTTTTTTTGATAAACCTCTTCGAACAATTCTTTACGGCGTTCAAGGTTCCACAATTCAATTTCAGGATTAGCTCCTTCCTTTATTTTCAAATGTAGTCCAACGGCTCCGTTCTTCATTCTGCATTCTACATTCTGCACTATTCTTTTGTGCGTGCGGTCTAAACCATCGGCAACTCTTAAAATAGCTGCAAGTTTTTTGATAACATTCTGCGTACGCTCTGGCAACTCGCCGAAATCTTCGTGTCGTGCTTTCGGTAAACTTTTTCTGTGATATCTTGCAACGTGAGCAATGATGTTAATTTCATTTTCGTTGAAGCCAAGAAGTTCGCTGTAACGTATTATGTAGTAACTATGCTGATGATGATTTGAATGAGAAATATGGTAACCAATATCATGCAAAATAGCCGAGGCGTAAAGGAATTCGCGGTACTCATTATCCAAACCGTGCAAATCCTTCAGTTGATCAAAAAGCTGGAGAGAGAGTTTGGCAACATGTGTGCAATGTATCCGATCGTAATTGCAAGACCGGGCAAGCTGTTGTATACTTTCATTTCTGATATCCGAAAGGTTCGGCAAAGATAAATCGGCATGATGTTTTTGAAGCGTGTCGAGAATAATACCTTCGCGCAAAGCATAACCGGAAATCGTCATTGTCTCCAGTTCCAGCAGATCGAAAATTGTGGAAAGAATAATTATACCAGCGGGAATAATATCTGCCCGTTTTTCATCCAGTCCTGGAATTTTTTTTCTGCGATCTAAACTTTTTCTGCTAAGAATTTCATCTTCAATTTTGTGAAGTTCTTCCCTGGAAAATTCATAATTATTCAAAATAGAAGTCGGCAAAGACTTCCGGTTGCGCACTTCCTGAATCATTAATCCGGCAGACATAATTGTGCCGGACGAACCTACGCAAACGCTGAATCCTGTTTTCTTAATTGAATGAACAACTTGAAAAATTTCACCTTCGACCCATCTGCGGCATTCTTTGATACGCGATGCAGTCACCTCATAATCCGGGAAAAATTTTTCCGTCAATCGTACAGCACCAATTTTAATGCTCACAGAAAAAATGGTAACACCATTAAGACCGATCAAAAATTCTGTGCTGCCGCCGCCAATATCGATAATGAGCGACTTCTTATTAAAAATAGGAACCGCGCGAAGAGCACCGAGATAAATTAACCTGGCTTCTTCAAATCCGCTGATGACTTCCAATTCAATACCGGTTTCATCAAACACTTTTTGCATAAACTTATTTTTGTTGTAAGATTCCCGTACAGCACTTGTTGCAACGGCTCGCAAGTTTGCGTTATATGAATCTGCAATTCCTTTAAATCGCTTCAAAGTTAAAATTGCTCTTGACATGGCTTCCGGTTTTATCTGTTTTATACTGCCGGCACTTCCTTCGCCAAGACGGATGACCTCCTTCTCCCGGTCAACAATTTCGAAATTGCCGTCGTCTTTAACTTTTACCACAATAAGATGAAATGAGTTAGTACCGACATCTATTGCTGCTATATGGTTGTTCTTCTGTTCCATCATTTATGATGTTTTTCCAAAATATATTTTAAAAGATCGTAGACATCGTCAACAGAAATATCGTCTATCAGTTCCGACTTACGCAAAAAATATTTTGTGGGGCCAACAGGCGCCCAGTTGAAAGGATTAGTAGGACCGAATAATGAAATTTGTGGTGCTACTGTAGCTCCGGCTACGTGCATTACACCCGTATCGTTTGTAACGAACAGATCCGAGCACGAGATGAGGGCAGCAAGCTGCGGAATTGTGTTATTTAAAAAGTATCCTGCCTCGGCACCAAAATGCTTTTGCACAAACTTTATTTCTTCATTATCAGCTTCGCTTCCGGTAAAGTAGAAAACGAAGTCTATTTCTTTTTTCATCCTTCCGACCAGTTCAACAAATTTTTCGGGCGGCCACTTATTTTGGCGCTTGCCGGCTCCGATATGAAAACCAATTATAAATTTGCTTTCACGATTTAGCGATTTTAAAAAGAAATCTGCAAATTTTTTGTCTTCATCATCGAACGATATACTTGTCCCGTAGTTTTTCGTTTTAATTCCAAACGGTCGAACAATGTCGAGAATAAAATCGGAAACATGAGCGTCGGGATATTTTTTCCAATTCAAATCTATTGCATCGGTAAAGACGAATGCGGTCTCGTTAATTTTACCGTTAAGCGATTTCGGACCGATTTTAATTTTCGCATTCGCCAATCCGGCAAGAATATTACTTGTTGCCGAAACAGCAACTGTAGCTGGAACAATTGCAACGTCATAGCTGCGGTTTAGCAAGCTTTTCAATCGCACATAGTATTCCGGGTTAATTAATTTTTTCTTTTCAAAAACGAACAGCTCATTTATAAATTCGTTTTGTGCCACAGCATAATAATTTTCCGGACTGGCAAGCAAGGTGATATTAACCCCCGGTAGCGATTCCTTAATTGCACGAAAGAGTGAAATGCTTGCAAGCATGTCGCCAAATTGATTATGCTGCCGGATCACTAAAACATTTTCCGCTTTACGAATTGAATTTAAGTTTTGCGGAACGGCAAACAGAAATTTTTTGAGAATGCTGGAAACGGACTTTCTAAAAAAATCTCTCATTAAGAATTATCTTTTGGGTTGTCGGACTTCTCTGTTTTTATTTCTTCGAAATGCGCTTCGATTACATCTTCTTTCTTAATCAAATACTTCGATTGTTTAACATGATTTTCTTTCTGCATACTTTTTTTATTGTACGCTGCGGAAACGTTGAAAACGCCTTTAAAAAATTTCATAATCAGGTAAACAATTATCCCCAAAAAAATTAATCTAAATAAACTCATTGTTATCCTTTTGCTTCGGGATTCAAGTATTCTATAAACCCTCTATCTTCTCTAAAGATTTGTGAGTAAAGTTCTTCAAAATCTTCATCTCTGTTTACAAAATCTATATCTGTTGTGTTTACGATAAGCAGCGGAGTAGTATTGTATTTGAAAAAGAAATTATTGTACGCCTCGGAAAGTTCGGCTAGATATGCACGGGTCAAATTTTTTTCGTACTGCCTTCCGCGCGATTTTATATTTAACATTAACCGGTCAATTCCGGCTTGAAGAAAAATTACTAGATCGGGTTTGGGAATTTCCCTTTCGAGAAGCGGAAAAATATTTTCATACAGTTTAAGTTCTTCGCCGGAAAGATTTAGGTAAGCAAAAATTTTATCTTTTTCAAAAATGTAATCCGAAACTATATACTTTGAGAAAAGTTCTTGCTGATTGAGCTGCTGCTGTTGCTTATAGCGGTTAATAAGGAAGAACATCTGCGTTTGAAAAGCATAGCGTTTTCTGTCATTGTAAAATTTTTCGAGAAACGGATTCTCTTCAAACTGTTCGAGAATCAAATTGGAAGAAAGCTTCTCTGAAATTCTGTTAGCCAGTGAAGATTTTCCGGCACCAATCACTCCTTCGATTGCTATGTATCTCGGTTCGGCCATTAATTAATCTGGAAATTTGTTTTTCTAATTATGTGCGGTTCAACCGCCGACAAATCAAAATTCTTCATTTTCATTTTTAACAGCGGGTGTTCATAATCCGGCGCAATTTCAAGCATCGGTACTATCACAAAATCTCTTTTGATAATTTCCGGATGCGGAATAACCAAATCATTGCTATTATAAATTAAACTATTATAGAAAAGAATATCAACATCGATCTCACGCGGTCCCCATCTAACTGTTGACTCTCTGCCAAGTGCCATTTCTATTGCCTTGATTTCTGCGAACAATTCTGCAGGCTCATACGAACTTTCTATTTGAATAACCGTGTTCAGGAAATTTGCTTGATCAACTTTTCCGGACGGTGTTGTTTCGTAAATTGAAGAACATTTTACAACTTCGCATTTTTCATTTTTGTCGATCAAGCCTACAGCTTGCAAAATAAATTTATCCTTGTCCCCTTTGTTGGAACCGATTCCTAAAAAAATATCATTTGCCATTTTCTTTAATTACTTCAGCTTCTATCCAATCAATCACACCGCCTACAGGGGCGTGGTGTTTTCTAACTCTCACAGCAATTTTTTTTATACCGGAATATTTCCCGAGCAGTTCATCGGCTATTACAATGGCGAGAGTTTCAATAAGGTAATATTTTTTTTCATGGATCAGTTTATTTATAAACTTATAAACCTCTTCATAGTTAATTGTGAGTTTGAGATTGTCTTTCTTTGCTGCTTCAGAAAAATCGGTATAGATATCTACATCGGCTTCAAACTTGCCGCCCATGTTTTGTTCTTCCTGAAGCGCGCCGTGGTAAGCATAAAATGATGCATTCTTGATTCTTATTACGTTTGTCATTTGATACTAAATATTTTTTCTTGTTAGGAAATAGTTTTTAACTTTTGTAAAGTTAGCAAATAAAATTCCAATTAGCACCAAAACACTTCCGAGTAGTTCTCTAAAGCTTAGTTTTTCGTTTAAGATCAACCAGCCAAGAAGAACAGCAATGATTGGTGTTATCAATGTGGAAAGAGAAAGCAGAACAACATTAATCTTTTTCATCAGCCAATAGTAGGTTGTGAATGCAATGCTGGTGCCGAAAAATGCAAGATAGAGAATCGATCCGATTGCCGCCGTATTAAATTTCCAGGGTTTGTGGTCTTCGAAAAGAAAGCCTAGAACAGTCATAGAAACACCTGCAATCAAAAGAGGCACAAAATTCATAGTAAGTGGATTCAATTGCCCGCCATGCTTTTTCAGGTGTACCGCAATCCATCCTTGCATCGACGAGCTAAGTAAAACAGCAAACATGCCCATCATATATCCGGAAATATCAATAACTAGATTTTCAGAAAATATAATCACGATTCCTCCGAAACCAATTACCGATCCAAAAATCTGTTCTTTTCCGGCAGATAACTCCGGTATAAATATTTTGGAAAATAGAATTACAAAAAACGGCATCACGGCAAAGATAATTGAAGTTAATCCGGATGGTATAAATTGCTCGCCCCAGTAAACCAATCCATATGGAATTATGAAAGAAAATATTCCAAGAATGAGATAAAGTTTAATCGAATTAGAATCTTTCTGAAGAGAGATTCTCCGGAATTTCATCATGATAAAAACAAAAATAGCAGCCGATAAAAATCTTAGCCCTGCGGAAAAGATTGGTGTGAGAGAATCCAGCCCGATTCTAATTGCCAGCCATGTTGAGCCCCAGATCAAACAGATTAGGAGATAACCGCTAAAAATTTTTAAGCTTTCTTCTTTCAACTGTTCGCCTTCATAGCAATTATTCCGAGAGAACGCCCGGAGAGTTTTCCATCTCTCCGGTAAGAATGAAGCAAATCTTTTTCTTCAAACGAACAAAGAAGAGATTGCTCAACTTGATTTTCCGGGATTCCGAAATTGTAAATCATATCTAAGTTTGGATTTGCAACATCAAGATATATTTTGCTGTTGTCATAGAGGAGATATTTAGGATCGAACTGAAGTGCTACCTCCTTCCCAACTTCATAATTCTTCTGCGATATGGATGGTCCGACGTATACAATCAAATCGTCTGCACCAGAATTGAATTCTTTACTCAGAAGGTTCAAAGTTTTTTCCAATATTTTTTTTGTTGTGCCTTTCCATCCGGAGTGAACGGCTGCAATAATATAATTTCGCTTATCATAAATAAAAATAGGGGTGCAATCTGCTGTAGAAATTGCAAGTCCTATTCCCCGTTCGGCTGTAACCATCGCATCGCTCGCGCCTATTAGTCCGGCTTCATTAACTACAGTAATTATATCGGAATGAATTTGTTTTTGAAAAGCTATTTGCGATGGATGCAAACCGATTTCGTTGAAGAAAGCTTCACGGTTCCGTTTAACTGTTTCAGCATTGTCACCAACAGTAAACGACAAATTGAAAAAAAATGGAGCGGTTCTACCAAGACCGATCTTTGTTGAGAAACCGAAAATCAATTCAGGGTACTTGTTGAGAATAACACTTTTTATAATCTGCATATCGATAGTTTTTCCGTACTGTCACTAAGCTATTCCAAAAGTAATGTTTTATAAAAATGAGATTACATGCCCCCTCCGTTTACTGCCTTGCTTGCCTTCTCTCCTTCCCGTCACAACCCGATGAAATCGGGATCGAAGCGTGTGGATTGACGGAAAGCGGGGGCGTTCAATTCCCTTTTGAACAGTTCCTATCAGAAGATTAAATAACCTTCAAACATTCATCAAGGTCGAACAAAATATCGTCCGGGTTTTCCAGACCGATTGCGAGTCTGATTCCACCCGGGTCGATCCCGCGCTCTTCCAATTTTTCCGGCGGAACTACAGAATGCGTCATCGAAGCCGGATGCTCAATCAATGTTCTTGTGTGCCCGAGACTAACTGCAAGTGTCATGGTGTATGCATGATCGGCAACGTAATCCATAAAGCGTCTTCCATACTCTTTGCTTTCCGCCGGAGTTCCTCCTTTGAATACAAAATAGAGCATACTGCCGGGTGCAAAGTTGCCATTAAAATCGATCATTTGTTTCTGAGCAATTTTATAATATTGAAAATTCGGAAGGCCTGGATAATTCACAAATGAAATTTTCGGATGGGCATTTAAAAATTCCGCAATACGCATTGCCGATTTTATTTGATGACGCTGACGTAATGCAAGTGAAGGCAATCCGTAAGTCAAGATTGCCCATGCACTTTTAGTATTCAGAACAGCACCAAAATCTTTTCTGTAAAGTAAGATCATGTCGCGGAATTTTTTCTTACCGATTACAACACCACCCATGTCAGCACCAAATCCACCAATACCTTTTGTGAGAGAATGAACAACAAAGTCTGTCCCAAACTCGATAGGCCGCTGACAGAAAGGCGTTGCAAAAGTATTATCGATTACTATGTAAACCTTATTTTGCTCGCTTCTTTCAACATTGATTTCATCAACTGCCTCTCTTACTGCTTTTATATCAATTATTTCCATATTCGGATTTGCAGGCGATTCAAAGTAAACTACGCGGGTTTTGGATGTCAATGCATTGTAGATATTTTCTATTTTTGTTAAATCTATTGGAACCCATTTAACATTGTAGCGCGGATACCAATTTGTTAAAAGCGAAAGTGTGCAGCCGTAAAGGGTATTGTGAGTAATTATTTCGTCGCCGGCTGTTGTAAGGACTCCCAGAACAGAAGCAATCGCACCCATTCCGCTGGCAAAGCTAACTGCCATTTCTCCTTTTTCAACGTAAGCCAAATTTTCTTCAAGCATATCTTTGTTTGGTTCGCCAAGCCGATCATAAATAAATATTGGCGCTTTATCGCCAAACTCTTCGGTGTTAGCAAACTGCATAAAACCCTGAGCTCCCCGTTCTACCGAATCAAGTCTAAATGTTGTGGATGATGAAATCGGAGCTGTAACATGGTGCGAATAATCCCATTTGTCGCTTACATCCTTGCCGTAAATCAAATGAGTATCCATAGAGTATTTTGTATCATCCACGGAGTTTTTTTTCTTTGTTACTACATTGTTCGCCACAGTTGCCTCCAAATTATTTTTCTTGAAACAAAATTACGGAAATGTAAGATGTGATTCTATGAACGAATTTACGAACCGGCATTAGCCGGAATGTAAATTTGTTAACTGGCAGCAACCCAATTTTTGTCCGGCTTATTTCGATCTAAACGGCAATGCAGCTCTATATGAAGAATGTGGTTGCACAAAGTTGCAATATATTACCCCAGCCAGCAATGGATTTATAGCCAAATTTAATTACCTATTCCGGTTTGAAAAATTACATACTCACCTTATGCAAGTTTTGATCTACAATGAAAAAGTATAGCTGTCAGATTAGTTTTTTCTATAAAACACCAAAAATTCGTTTGTGATGCACAAACCTTTCGTAATATCAATTACTTATCAGAACCCCGGGATTTTTATCACAGAAGATTATTCCTCTCCAGCCATTCATCGTTGTAGATAGTAGAAAAATATTTGTAGCCGCTATCGCAAATGATAGTGACGATATTCGCTTCACCATCAATCTGCTTTGCAATCTGAACTGCGCCCCAAATATTAGCGCCGCTTGATCCGCCGGAAACGATCCCCTCTTCGAATGCTAATTTCTTTGCCCATCCAAATGCTTTTTTATCTTCCACCTTCAGCATTTCGTCCATCATTTCCAGTTGAGCAGTTTTAATCAGAAACTCATCACCCATTCCTTCAACCAAATAATGAGAAGGTTTAACCAGCTTCTTGTACTTGTACCAATCATAAAATATTGAGCCAACAGGATCCAGACCTATCAATTTGATGTTTGGATTTTTTTCTTTTAAATATCTTCCGGCACCGAACAAGGTTCCGCCTGTGCCAACGGCGGAGACAAAATAATCTATCTTACCCTCCATCTGTTCCCATATTTCCGGTCCCGTAGTCATATAATGAGATTCGTTGTTATCAAGATTGTTATGCTGATCGATGTAGTATAGCGAATTATCATTCTTAACGAGATTAGCAGCATATTGATTATAAGATTCAGGATGATTGGGCGGCAGGGATGCATTTACTTTTATCACATCTACACCAAGAACTTCCAGCATTTTTATTTTTTCTTTACTTGCGGTATCGCGTATAACAATTTTAAGTTTATAACCTTTTTGTCTGCAAATAATTGCTAAGCCCATTGCAGTATTGCCGGAGGAATTTTCGATTATTGTATCGCCGGGTTTAATTTTTTTTTCACGTTCGGCTTTTTCGATCATGTATTTTGCGATTCTGTCTTTTATGCTTCCTCCGGGATTTGTGAATTCGAGTTTTGCCCAGATGTTCGATTTCGACCCCTTTGATATGTTGCCGAGTTTCACTATAGGTGTTCTGCCGATTGCATCTATTACATTTTCATAACGATTATTTCTCATTTCAATTCCGTCATTTGATTAAAGAGTAACCTCTTAAAAATTCTTCAGCAGTCATGCGCTTACGCCCTTCCGGCTGAAGTTCCAATATTTGAATTATGCCGTTACCGGTTTGAAAATAAATTTCTTTTTTGGTTTGATAGATTTCGATAGTTGAAGGTTGAGTGTTGAAGGTCGTTCCGGTTCTCAACTTATTACTCTCAACGGTCATGCTT